>CAZGCG010000195.1:0-6842 GCA_964524205.1 uncultured Sphingobacterium sp.
TTAAATTAACAAAATTAAAAGACAAAAGGCACTTTATCCCTAAAAAATACATTTCCAACAACTTTTGCTGATACATCGCCTTTACCCTTCCAAAGCTCAGAATTATCGAGGAAGCCACCACTCCATGCAAAACGCAACTTGCAGGTACCGGCATCCCAGCAGTAGGATAAATCGCCGGGAAGACTAACTGCAATTGCCGCAGGACTCGCCCCATCGATAAAAACCCGGTAAATATATGGTGATACGGGGGTATAGGGATGTAATGTTTTGATTTTTACAGCCTGATCCTCACCCTTAACCTGATGATTAGTATGCTGAGTAACCGATAAAGAATTATCCTCAACTCTTCGGTTTGGAGGAATATTAGGATCATCCTTTAGTTCAGGCATTCGGCCATCTGAGCTAACATACATTGCACCAAACATGATAAAGCCATGACCTGGAAGAGTACATACATAAGGGTACACTCCTTCCTGTTTAGGTGCTGTAAAACTAAGTGTTCTGAACTGATTGGGGTTTACGACAGGGATTGACCACAAAACAGATGAGGAAATTGGAATATAGTCCAATTCCGGACCTTTTTGACCTAATTTCAGTGCCTCATTTACAACTTCAAGCCTTGCTCCGGGTTTTGTGATGAGAAGATTATGACTCATGTCATCACTGTTACTGAAAATCAGGTTTAATTTTTCGCCTGGCCTAACATTAAACCTCACCAGATCGAATTGAAGGCCAACCAGTACATCAATTTTTATGGTTCTTATTGTATCTGTATTATTCTGTGCATACAGTTGTACAATTGACAGAAGGGCCAGCATCAAGGAAAATATCTTTTTATCAGACCTCATCAATGCAAAAATTACTGGGTTATAAATTAAAACATGGACTGATAATGATCTGAGGAATCAAATATTCCCCCGCTTCTCTCATAAAAATCAGGACTCAATTCAAAAACCCCTTTATTTGGAATCATCCAGGAAGCGTGTGCAGCAGGATGGTAATTAACCATATTTTTCCAGTTAACATAGTTCATATCTCCGTTTGTTTCCATCATTCCCATATTTATAACAGGAAATGGTGCAAGATGGGCTGCCAGATTTTTATTCCAGTCAATCAGGATAGGATTAACTGTTAAATCAGCACACATACAGGGAACATTTCTATCAGCGGCAAGTTTGGCAATTTTTATCGACAGGCTAAGTGTTTTTGCAATACCTTTTAGTACCATGACCTTATATCCCTGATCAAGGCGTTTTATTGCAGATTGTTCATCATGTACACTCTCATCTGCACCAATCCTGATGTCAATATCTGCGACACTTTCTTCATTATTTTCATTCAAAGGCTCTTCTATCAACAAAATCTGATCAAAAGCACCAATCTTCCGTGCATGATCCAGGTATTTTAAAAGCGTTTCTTTCTTCTCATACCTGGCATTGGCATCAATTGTATAAATCAATTTTCCGTTTTCTGTTTGCTCAGTACGTAAATTTTTAAGAGTTTCATGAATAAGACTTAATCTTTCAATATCTGCATGAATCATTTCAGATTGTGAACCAGGGGCTCCGGATTTGATCTTAAAAACAAAATATCCTTGTTTCACAGCATTTTTCAAATCCTCCATAGGCATACCATAGGGGATTTGGTACATGATGGCAATTTTTTTATTCCTGTGGGATAAAGCCTTTTTATAAGGCTCCGGAATCATCGCTTCAAAACTGCTGAACTTATTTTCGGCAGCATAGGTAAGCCAGGCAGCATTATCCACACCAACCAGAGCATTGTAAACAAAATTGATGTTCAGATCCTGTTTTGCGGTAATTTTTCTCCCATCTTCAATAACAGCCGGTAAAATTTTATCAAGCAATTCGAGAGGTGTTCTGAATGGAGTTTTTTTGACGTGTTCAAGAGCTTTGTTGACCAGGTTGTACATCATTGCATTCCCTTCAGTTTCTGACTGGCGGGGAAATAAATCAGAATCTCCATAAAGAACACTCTGTGTCGCTAAACCTATCCTGGAGATACCTGAATCAGATTGCATTCTGGAGGCAACCTGCCATAATTCAGTTAAATACCCTCCCTTAAATCCGAATGGACGAATAAGCTTTTCTCTTTCAAAGCCTGACTGTGTCCGGACAATATTAATTATTTTTAAAGCAGCAGGATCTGCTGCCCGCAGGTCAGAGAGATTCATAGAACTTAAGGCAACCAAAGCTCCGGCACTTTTAACAAATCTTCTTCTGTCCATCATGAAAACAATATAAATTAATAAATCCGGAAATAACTATTTAGAAAGAAATTCCGCAAGAAGAAGTTCTTTAACAAACTGATCATCAATAAGATGAGGATAAGCTTTGCATACGCGATCAATCTCTTCCATCTGACCATCTGATAATTCTTCCTGAGGATTAAGACACCAGCGACCTTCCAATAAACCCTGCCTGCGTAAAACCTCATGAATACCCGGAATGCACCCATGAAAATTATTTGCAGGATCAAAGATTGCAGCATTCATATCCGTCACCTCAATTCCTTTTGTCAGTAATTCCGCCATTCCCTTATTACCATTGGCTTTACAGGCCTTTATTTCATCAAGCAACTTAACAGCTGCTCTTGTCCATACAGCCCAATGGCCAAGCAAACCACCCACAAACTCCTTTTCAACCCTTTTACCGTTTATAGCGAAACTGTATTTCGTCAACAGATCAGGTATGATATTATCATCATTACCTGTATATAGATCAATTTCATTGCATCTTGAGGATGCGCATACGGCTCTTACTACATCGAGGGTCTGATAACGGTTAAATGCAGCGACTTTAATTGCCTCTATATTTTTTATTTCAGCAAATTCCTGCCAGAATTCATAGGTAAAGATACGTCCACCAACAGAAGGCTGAAGGTAAAATCCAATAACAGGCATAACAGCCGCCACATCGCGAACACGCTGAAGAATGGCTTTCTCGGTCCATGATTGAAGTCCACCCATACTGAGTAACCCAAGATCAAAACCATATTTCAATGCTGTTTCAGCTTCTTTAACTGCCTGTGCAGTTGGTCCGCAAATTCCTGCAATCTTAATAAATGGTCTGCCCGGTTTTGAAGCATCGATCTCATCTGAGACAACCCTCAAAACGGTTTCAAATAAGTTAATTTCCGGATCCCTGATCTCAAATTGTGTTGAATGCACTGCAACAGCAAGCCCTCCGGCCCCTGTAGCAACATAATATCTGGCAAGTCCTCTCTGACGAGCTTCATCAAACTGCCGGGAAGAGTTTAAAGCCAATGGAATTGCAGGTAGAACTGTTCCACTTTGCAGTAAACTTTTAAGCGCCGGATCTAAAGTTTTAGTTGACATATTTCTGATCAAATTATCTTCAAATTTATTTAAAACTGACCTTTTCTTTCCTGAAAATGAGTCGGCTTATTAATCATCTTACCACCACCCTGGAGCCATGCGACAGTCATTTCAATCATATCCCTGACAGTAACTCTTGGATATCCAAATAGTTTGTGAGCTTTGGATGCATTGCTCAATAATGCATTTGGTTGAGGATCATTCACAAATAATGGCTCCTTATTCATTAAAAGCCCAAACTGCTCTGCAAGCCATTTAACTGATAAAGTCTCCGGGCCGGTTACATTCAGAATATTTGCCGGAACTTCACAATGCAGTAAAGAACGAATGGCAATCTCATTCGCATCACCCTGCCAGATCACATTCACACTACCTGTTGTAAGGTCAATGGCCCTTCCTTCATTTACAGATTTTGCAATCTCCAGCAAAACGCCGTAACGAAGATCAATAGCGTAATTTAAACGATAAATCAAGGTTGGAATCTGGTATCTTTCAGAGAAATACTGAAAGATACGTTCCCTGCCTAAACATGATTGACCGTATTCCCCTACTGGCGCCGGAACATGGTCCTCAGAAAGACCACCTGAGCCAATTGGAGAGAATGGGTAAACATTCCCAGTAGAGAAAGCTACAATCCGTGAATCTTTATATCGCTCGGCAACACGACCAGGCAAATAAGAATTCATTGCCCAGGTAAAAGGTTCTTTTCCAGTAGTTCCGAATTTGGTACCGGCAAGATAAATTATATTCGGTGCATCAGGTAAAGCGGCAAGGTCCTTTTCATTCAACAAATCTGCAGCTATCGTTTCAATTCCATCAGCTTCAAGTTCTTCACGAGTACCTGCTTCCGAGAAACGCGAAATTCCAATAATTTTTTTGTTGATTCCCGCCTGAGTTATAGCTCTGCGAGCCAGTTTCGCCATACTCGGCCCCATTTTTCCACCAACACCCAACAGAATTATGTCCCCATCGATCTTTGCAATATCGTTGATCAAAGCATCTGTTGGCTTTAATAATTCTTGTTCTAATACTTCTAAATCAGTCATTTTTAATCTTAATTATATAACAATTCATTAACACGATCATCTTATATGATGATCAGGCAAAATTCTATGCTCCAGCCAGTGCTGAAAAATACAAAACTATTTTTGTAACCTATATTCTATCTCAACAAAGCCCTGCAGCCCAATTAAACCCTGTAATTATTCTAAATTTACTTTTTTGAAGCCATTTCTGCAGCTTTTGTAGTTGTGTAATACTTAGCAAGCATATTTGGCACCTCCCATGCTGGTAATTCTGTTCCTTTTAAATAAGTCAGGTAATTTTTTACAACTTCAGCAAAATGTTCTTCATGAGGTACTTTAAGCTTTTCAGGTATGATCAACTCCCATTCTTTGCCAGCTTTCTTCACAGCAAGACCAGGATATAAAGCTTGCAATCTTCCTATTGCATCCATTAATTGTTTTTCAGAATTTGGTCCTGAATTCAGCAATTCAAGATAAACCACCGGCTTATAGTTTTGCTCTTTACCCTGTCTGATTAAGATATTGGCTTTAGTTCCCCTCATTTTGGCAAAATGTGTATCTCCAGATCCCTCAGGTGCTTCATAATTCCATTTTATCCCAACACGTGCATGAACACCTTTGATTGTATAATTCATTTCACCGTTTGACATTACATTCAATATTCCATTTTTGACGTATTTCTGAAGATAATCCGGGAACTGGTCCTTTTTAGTTGATTTCTGAAACTGTTCCAGATTGAGCTGAGTAGCCCATTCTTTTGCCGAAAGCATATTGATATCCTTCTTATAATCAAGGACTACATCAGGAAAACATTCCCATTGAATAAGGTCTACCATGTGAGTTGTAATATCAACCAGTCCGCGACCCTCCTGTTCCACATCAAAGAACCAGGCGGGTCTTACCAGAGGTTTACCTGATACATTCTTATAAAAATGATGAACACTTTCCTGCATCACTGCCGGATTATCAGGAGTCCCCTTTTCCAATGAGCCAAAAAATGCGGTATCCTGACTTAATGCACGCTGAAGAACATAGTAAATATTATAGCGTTCTGTCATGATATCATACAAAACAACGTTTTTCTCCTTTGCTTTTGCAAAGGCATTTTCAAGTGACCTGAACCCATCCTGATCAATTGCCAATGGCTTATCAGCAAGTACATTCATCCCTGAATCAATTGCCCGGCTGATATAATTCGTCTTTAATTTATTGTTACCAGAAATAATGACCACATTTCCCGCCTTCTCACTGAACATTTTTTCAAGGTAATCAGGACCACGGTAAATTTCATGTTTCCATGATGTCGGATTCTCCTCCCTTGAATTATAGCTATCCACAAGTTTCATGTGATTATCTAATTCTGATCCATCAGGAGCATAGATGTGAACTACTGAGTCGATCTCATCATACATTGATTTTTGCAGTAAGGCTGCATGGAAATGACCGGGGTCAAGTGTGATAATACGTATTTTCTCCTCTTTCAAATCGCTCTTAACCTCTTTATTTCCACAACTATTAGCTCCGAGCAAAATAGCTGTTCCAAGCATCAGGAATGTATTCCTCGCAAATGAGAATGTCTGTTTGTTCTTCATAAATCCTATTTTAATGTTCAATTTTCTTATAATTCCCTTATTTGAATATTTTTAAAGTAAGCCTTATTTCCATGATCCTGAAGTCCTATCTTACCTTCCCGGGATAAGCCATAATCCGGGTATTCTTTCCATTTACCTTCAGATCTAAGTTTATGCCAGGCCTTAGTCCATGCTTTAAATTTAACAATCCGGGCACCGTTTAGCCAGTGTTCTACCCGTCCATTATTAAAGACAATCCGGGAAGTGTTCCATTCCCCTACCGGTTTAAGTATTTTATTTTCACCCGGAGAATACATTGCATAATCGGCACCGGCCTTTTGTGAATCTTCCAGTTTTGCAGGAAAATTTACGTCATCTATAATCTGATATTCCGGTGAGGTCTCGATTGCCCTTTTGTACTTTGGATCTTCCACAATATGGTAGAAAATACCACTATTGCTTCCTTTGTCAACTTTCCACTCCCACCTTAGCTCAAAATTCCGGAATGAGCGATCGGTGATAATATCTCCTGATCCACTGGGACCTTTAGCTCCTAAACAAACTAGTGAGCCATTTTCTATCTTCCAGTTTTTAATTTCTTTGTTACTATTAAAGTGGTGCCAGCCTTCCAGACTTTTCCCATCAAAAAGACTGATCCATCCTTTCCCGGGATCAGCAATAGAAGTGTAAGTGATAAAAAACAGGGCTAAAAGCAAGAATACTCTTTTCATTATATTTTCCGTTTACGTACACGTAAATATAGGAGATTTCATTTTGAATTCTTAATCGATATTTATATGGTGTTGGTAAGCGATTAAATAAGGATTTAAAATAAATAACTTGTTATCTATTTCCTATTCCCTATTTCCTATTCCCTATTTCCTATTC
>CAZGCG010000196.1:0-6824 GCA_964524205.1 uncultured Sphingobacterium sp.
TTACCTAAAATTGCAACAGATCCATCCAAAGCCTCAGCCCTGGCATTACTTGCGAGGCTAAGTTTATCAATGGGCGAATTTGATGATGCATTAACTTATTCGGGTCAGAGTCTCAGCCTGTTTAATGCCCTGATTGATTATAACAGCATAAATCCTGAAGCAGCCAACTCATTTACCGCATTCAATCAGGAAACTTCCTATTATGCAATACAAGCCTTAATAACTGTGCTGGTGAATGCGAACATCAGCCCGGAATTAATCAATTCCTATTCGGCTAACGACCTGCGGAAATCCGTCTTTTTCAAACTAAACACCAATGGTACTTATTCTTTTAAAGGAAGCTATACGGGAAGTATTTTGCCCTTCGCTGGATTTTCAAGCAACGAATTATATCTGATTCAGGCAGAATGTTATGCACGAAAGGGAAACACTGTCGATGCTATGAAATCTTTAAATACACTACTTGTGAAAAGATTTAAAGCAGGTACGTTCATTCCATTAACTGCTGGCAGCGCCGAAGCAGCCTTAGAAATAGTATTAAAAGAGCGACGAAAGGAATTAGTTTATCGAGGCATGAGGTGGCAGGATCTCCGGAGGCTTAATCTGGAACCCAAATTTGCAATAAGCCTCAGCAGGGTAATAAATGGTCAGACTTATATACTTCCCGCTAATGATTCCAGATATGTGTTTCCAATTCCCAATTATATAATTGATGCTACAGGCATCGCACAAAATTCAAGATAATTATGAAAATTATATCTAACCTCAAACTTATACTGATGCTTGTCAGTATACTATTTTATCTGCCTTTATGGTCACAAACTAAAAATAGTAAGGCCTTATCGGTAGGTGACAAACTTCCTGCAATTCATATCAGCAAGATCCTGAATAGTACTAAGCCTGTGAGAAAAATACAGGATAATTCCGAAAAACACCTGATCATTGATTTTTGGAGTCCTTATTGCAGCTATTCTGTTAAAACCTTTAATGAACTCGATAGTATCCAACAGCTTTTTAAACAAGATCTGGAAATTATTCGCGTCACCCGGCAAACTGAGCTGGATCTCAGAAAACTGTTTGCCCGATCTGAAATCGCTTCCAATTCAAGATTACCACTTGTTTACTCTGACTCCACTTTAAGAGAATTCTTTCCTATTGAATTACCTCACCAGGTTTGGGTTGATAATAAAGGAATAATCAGGGCAATTGCCAATCCACAGAATTTCACCGTTGAAAATGTAAAAAAACTGCTTCATAATGGAGGTTTGAACCTTTTACCGATGGATCATTTCCAGAATTTCAATCCTGCCCAACCCTTATTTATGCAAGCCAAAATGTCCTTTTTGAATAACCTTGAACAATTTTCTTACTATACCAAATACATAAACGGAATAAACCAGAAATCAGGAAATACTATTGACCCGATTACAAAAAAAGTAATAAGGAGAGCTTACTATAATATGTCGGTTAAGAATCTCATTAAACTAGCTTATGACAATTTTGGCTCAGGAGAAAAATATGGGGCATTGTCTGACGACAGAAGGGTAATTTATGAAAGAGACGATCCTGAAAGATTCTTCATACCAACAGATAATAACGAATTAATTGAATGGGAATGGAATAATACCTATTGTTATGAAATTAAGGTATTGCCTGAAAATGCTGATAAGCTGCAGCAAATGATGAAGCACGACATTCAACGCTTTTTTAATGTCAGTGTAAATGAAGAAGCAAGAATAGTGGATGGATTTGCCTTAATAATAAGCGACAAAAACAAGATCCCATTGTCCTCCGGAAAAGGAAGAAGTTTAACACTGTACAATCAGACAAGTGGAGTCACAACTATAGAAAATCAATTGGTAAAACAACTTATCAAGTCAATTGAGGGAAAGTTTGGAAATGCTATCATTATGGATGAAACCAATTTCAAAGAAAGGATACTGCTTCACTATAAAGGAAAAGATAATATTCAGGAAATGAGAGAAGAACTAAATAAATTCGGATTTGATCTGATTCCTAAGAAAGTGGAGACTAAAGTTCTGGTGATCAGATAGCATTTTAACCTGAAAACAGCCCCTTATATCGGGGCTGTTTTTGAATCATTCCTCTGGTCGCATAACAGGCTGAGATTGTGTTTCAGTATCCGGATCTCCGTTTACATCAAGCGTATATTCCTTAGCACAAAAATCGCCCCCACCAAGGCAGCTAATTTCCGGATTGTCAATTGGGACATAAGGGGATGCAAGCAGATTTCCAGCACGATCTGTTGCAAACCATCCGGTTGATAAATTGTTATTGTTCAGGCTCTTATTTGAAAAAGCAAATGAGCTGAAAGCAAATGCCAAGCCACATACCAGGGCCAAAACATTCAGATTAATTTTAAAGGTTTTCATGATAATAATTTTTTTTAACTATTGCCTACTCTGTTTAAGGTTTTCGGCTTCTCCTTATCTATATCAGACATCCTGCCATCCGGGCCGGACATCAAACTTGATTGTTTCAAATGTTTTTTTTCGACCTCCTTCCTTTTAAACTGATGAATAAAGCATAGAGCGCTAAGGCCAGAAAGCAGGCATTGAAAATAAGATGCTGTGACCAGCTTAAATTTGCTATAATGCCGCCGCAGGAACAGGGAGTATACCTGAACAGTCCCAGAACGACAGCAACTATATACAGGGTAAAAACCCCCATTAATGCTGCTGAAATTATAATACCTGCCTGACGGCTTGTACGGAAGGATAATAAAAACGCAGCCAGGATTTCGACAATACTAATACTCCATAAAATGGCCCGGGACAAGACCTTTGGAAATACCTGGTTAAGAATCTGTAGCTGCGTCTCTTCAGATTCAATTAATTTACTGACCCCAGAGTATATCCAAAGTAGTATCAATAATGCAATTACTGCCCTGTTGAGGATATCACCATATCTTTTTGTACCATGAGTATTCATAACCTAAAGTTCAGTCACGAATCGGCGGGAAATGTGTTAAAGTAGGTACCTTATGTGGTGACAATTATGATTTTATGAAGTAATAATTATTAAAAAAATAACTGGCTTATCACATTTTACCACGCACAGAACTGAGTGTTTCCCTTGTTAATCCCAGATATGATGCTGCATCTGCTACCGATATCCGTTCCCATGGAAATTTTTCACAAAACAAAGAATAACGTTCTTTAGCACTATGGAATAAGAGAGAGCCCTTTTCGTCGCTCTTTCGTTTCGCAAATGAAAGTATTCCATAGCCTAGTGAATGAACCTCTGGATGTGCCAATTGAAGCCGCAATACCTGTCGTCCGCTCAAACCCAGCAGTACGCTATCCTCAACCAGTTCGATATAGCGGTCAGAAGGGGTTTTCCGGAAAAAGCTTTCAGGAATTACCATGAGCTCATTCTCTTTCCAGAATGCAGTGATGATGCATTTTCCTGAAGCTTCGTAATAATACTCTTTGGCAAGGCCATTAACCAGATACCAGATTTCGTCTGCCCGCTTTCCCGGGCTGGCTAGAATCTGGCCTTTGGTGTATTGTACCCTGTATGCTATATTACGGATATAATTTTCTGTGCCTGAAGCCAAGGGATATATCCTGTTCAGGAATTCTGTCATGAGATCAGTTTCCATTCCTATCCTTTCTCTTTGCTTTCGCCTCATCAAATGCATAGCGAATGATCTGACGGATAGTCTTCCTAACCTCATCACGGTGAGCCGGTATGTTAAGGTCGATACCACAATAAGGAGTAACAGGCGCATGCAGCGTCATGTAATAGATGCCGGCTGAGAGGAGTGCTCCAATAGTCCTGAAATTTATATTGCTGCCTTCAAAATACTCATCGGTTAACTCCATGAATTTTTCGCCGAGGTGCTCCCTTGCCACCGATATACTTTTCATTAATTTGCTGCCACTAATTTCCCAGATAATAAGCTGCTGCATTTCTGCCTGACTGTAAAAAAAATCAAATTGGCTTTCCAGAATGTTAGTTATCGTTTCTGAAAGGTCATCATTTAGCGCCTGGTCGCCCATTTTCTTCGAAGCAAGCATCCAGTAGTCTTTTTCAAGTACATATTCTTCAATTAGCCTGTCGACTGTGATGAAGTATCTGTATATCAGTTTTTTATCGACCTGTGCCTGCCTTGCTATCTTGTTTACCCCCAGCCCGGTATAGCCTTCTGTCCTGATTATCTCGCCTACGGCATTAATTAGTTTACGTTTGGTGAGTTCTTTATCTTTTATATTGGGGTATGACAGGTCTGCCTGTCTTCTAAGGTGATCTTGTCCGCTGTATTCCATTGCCTTATCATTTAAGCGGATCTTTATGAATGATGCCTAGCTTTTTACCAGCATCTTCAAATGCGTTAAGTGCTTGATCCAACTGCTCTTTGGTATGAGTAGCCATTACACTTGTCCGAATTCGTGCATTTTTCTTACTGACTGCCGGATAAATAATAGGATTGGTATAGATACCTGCTTTCATTAACATTGCCGCCATCTGAGCAGTTACAGATGCATCACCTATTTTAATTGGTATAATAGCAGATTGCGTT
This sequence comes from uncultured Sphingobacterium sp., assembly GCA_964524205.1. Taxonomy (GTDB): domain Bacteria; phylum Bacteroidota; class Bacteroidia; order Sphingobacteriales; family Sphingobacteriaceae; genus Daejeonella. The sequence continues at coordinate 4,547 of CAZGCG010000196.1, forward strand.
GTACCTGTATCGAAGCCCAGAATGTCAAGACCATTTTTGAAGTGGTTGATGTTCTCCCATAATTGATCTTTCCAATGAGGTTCTTCATCAAGCAGCTCTATGCCACGGATAATTCCGGCGGCGGCAGGGGTTGAAGTGGCCGAAAACAGGTGCTGCCGGCTTTGGTATTTGAGAAAATTGATTAATTCAGGAGAGGCGACAACATATCCGCCCACATTACCGAAAGTCTTGCTGAAGGTTCCGGTTATAATATCAGCCTCCTGTATTATCCCAAACATTTCCATGGCGCCTCTCCCGGTATGCCCTACTACACCCACACCATGTGCATCGTCAACAGCTAAATAAGCACCATAATGCCGGCATAATTCAAGAATTTTATCAAGTGGGGCTATATCGCCATCCTGCGAATAAACACCATCCACAATGACCATTTTGGTCCGATAGGCATCTCTGCTTAATTTTAATGTTCGTTCAAGGAGGTCCAGCCTGTTGTGCAGGAATACCTTCATGTTTGTAAGCTGACAGCCTTCATATACGCTGGCATGAACTGCCATATCTACGATTGCAATGTCCTCTTTCTGCAACAGGCTCATTAAAGTAGCGCTGTTGGCCGTATAGCCTGTTGTATAAATAATTGCGCTTTCCCTGCAAAAAAAAGCAGCGATCTTTTGCTCAAGGTCTTCATGATAGCTGAATTGACCCCCAATTGCAGGAGATGCACCCGCGCCGGATCCAAACTCCTCTATTGAAGCAATAACAGCAGCCTTAATTTTAGGATGCTGGGTAAAACCCAGATAATCATTAGATACAAAGCTTACCATTTTACGAGCCTTCGGATGATCTTTTGTAAGGATATTCATCTCAGGCCCACAACCACTTGACGAAATAAGGCGGTAGTTAAGGCGTCCATTATTATCCAGATAATTAAGATAATTTTGAAATAAACCGGCACGCTTCCACGCATCCAGTCCATCCACATTTTCAAAGTCTTTAAAACTTGCAGTGTTAAATTCAATTTCCATAGGTTTTTAGGTTAGTTAATTAAATCTAATAGCAATTTTTGAAATGGGTGGTGACATGGCTCACATTTATAACAGGAATTCATTACATGAGGAAAGAATTTAACATGTCACCGTATATTATTGGGTTAAAAATTAAATTCGATAAGTTTTACGCTCTTGCTGTTTAAAAGTTATTTATATCCTCTAAACAAAATCTGAGGTCTATGCATGGCTTAATACATTTTTTCAGGCTATTCCTTAAATTAAATACCCGGCTTGCCCCAAAAATTAAGTTGCCGACAGCTATTGAAGTGGCCCTGCATGACGGACTTCCCACTGCTTCTACGGAACAGTGCCTGAATAATCAGAACTTGAGGCAAGAGCACCTGAGTCAAAGAACCCTTAGGCGTCTCCGCCTTAAAGGAATGATAAGTTATATCCAGGTTAATGGCAAATACTATTACCGGAAATCAGATATTGAAAAGCTTAAGGATTAAATTTACTGAGAATTATTTGCGCATCGTCCCTTAGTTTAAACACAGCGACCCACTACGGAGATTCAATATAATCCTGTCCATACGGGATTGAAATAGCACTGTTACTCAACACTTAGCTATGGATTACAAGCCTTTAATCCGGAAACTTGAAAGTATAGAAGAGACTCAGGGTAAGATTCTCTTCTATATGCGTATTCTGGCTGAAGAAAACGTCAAAACCAAAGGCCGTTTGCCCGAAGTTTTATATAATGATCAGGAAGTAATGTTTAAACTAAGCTGGAGTAAAAGCACCCTGAAGCGTCGCCGTGCCGAAGGATTACTCCGCTTCAGGAAAATAAAGAATAAATTCTACTACCGGGAAAAGGATGTTTTTTCTCTTCTTTTTCCGGATACAGGTTCAAGCTGAATGGTGTTGTCTGTTGCCAGTTGTCTGAACTATGATTCAGGTGATTTATGTGATTATTATGAATGTTTACAATCAATCTAATCAGTCTAATCAAAAAAATCACAGTTCAGACAAAATGTTACCTGTTGCCCCCCGGAAAAAGTGAAGACGAAATCTACTTTCTAATCGCCCATGTGACTTTGATTTACTCCCCCCGATAGTTATCTCAACTGTCAATTGTCAACTATCAACTACCTTCCTCATACCTCCCTTGGTTCTTGTTCAGCTATTGTTCAGCTCATCTACTCCAAAACGCCCTTTAGCACAACAAAAGCTCAACAAAGGCAGAACAAGAGCACAACAAATCCTCAAAAAGGAGGTCAAAGGAGGTCAGA
>CAZGCG010000197.1:0-6809 GCA_964524205.1 uncultured Sphingobacterium sp.
TACCATATTTAGTGCTTCAGACCCTTTCTTTGCCCTGCTTTTTGATCAGATACTCCAAAGAAGAGGATTAAAATGCCGGGTATGGCTAAGAAGCGCTGAGATCCGTTATTTAAAACCCGGAGCAACAAATTTATACTTTACAATTTCACTCAGCGACGAGCAAATTAAAGAGGCTGAGACAATACTGATAACTGAAGGGAAATTTGTCAAAGCATACCCGATGAATATATTTAGTTCAGAAGGCTTGCTTTGTGCTACTGTGATCAATGAAGTATATATTCGTAACCTATATAAAGGGGAAGAACAAACAATTGCCTACTAAAGATTATTGATCATGAATATCAGGAGACTAATTTTGGAGGGGGAAGGCGTAACGCAGGATTTCAAAAAAAAGATAACCAGTTGCGAAAAAATCGCCAAAACAATGGTTTCATTCGCTAATAATAAGGGTGGCAGACTTTTAGTCGGGGTATCTGATGATGGAACAATAAGTGGAGTAAAGTCTGAAGATGAAGAGAAATATATGATTACACGGGCAGCTCATTTTTACTGTAAGCCAGCGCTCGAGCCTAAATTTGAAGAGGTCTATATAGATGATAAAACGGTTCTTGTTGCAGAAATAAATAAGAGTGAAATGAAACCCCATTATGCTCTTGGTGAAGATAAAAAATGGTGGGTTTACATTCGGGTAAAAGATAAAAGTGTACTGGCCAGCAAAATTGTAATTGATGTTCTGAAACGCGAAAACAATGAACATGGGGTTTTGCTTGAGTATTCTTCTAAAGAAAAAGCTCTCCTTGAGTACCTGAATGAACATGAACGAATCACTTCACGTGAATACAGTCAGATGCTTAACCTTTCAAGGCGTAGAACTCACCGTATTCTTGTGAACCTGGTACTATCAGGGGTGATCAGACTTCATACCACAGAAAAAGAAGAGTATTATACTGCTTCTTAATATAAAATAGTATAAATTACTATTTTACAGATACTTAAATACCTTAATAATCTCTTTTGAAACGCATTTACTTCAAATATAAATCCCATTATCAAAGTAATCTCACTCTGGCAATACCAGTTGTTATTTCACAGCTTGGGCATACTTTAGTACATACTGCCGATAGTGTTATTGTGGGGCATTTTGCAGGTACCATTCCATTGGCCGCAGTCTCATTAGTGAATAGTATATTTATTATAGCTCTGGTTATTGGAATGGGGATCTCCTATGGGCTAACCCCCTTGATTGCGCAGGAAAGTGGAAAGGAGAATAATGAGGAATGCGGCAAGCTACTTGCGAACAGCTTATTGATCAATGCGATCATTGGAATACTACTTTACATACTCATCTATTATGGTTCTCTCCTCTTTATTGATAGAATGGATCAGGACCCAGATGTTGTGGCACAGGCAAAACCCTATCTGGGCCTACTGGGCTTCTCAATCGTACCATTAATGATTTTTATGACCTTTAAACAATTTGCCGAAGGTCTTGGTTTCACCAAACAAGCTATGATGATCTCTTTATGGGGAAATCTCATTAATGTATGTCTGGGAATTATCTTTGTTAAAGGTTTATTTGGAGTTGAACCTATGGGTGTTAATGGTGTGGGCTGGAGTACACTTATCGACAGAACTATCATGGCTGTTGTTATGTGTATTTATGTATTAAGGTCAAAGTATTTCAAAGATTATCTTAAATCATTTAGTCATCTATCCATTGATAAAATCAGATCATTAAAAATTCTGAAAATTGGCACACCGGTTGCACTTCAATATACCTTTGAAGTGACTGCGTTTAGTGTTTCTGCAATATTAATCGGTAGTATTGGAGCGGTGGAACAGGCGGCTCATCTGGTGGCTATCAATCTGGCAGCGATAACCTATATGATGGCGAGTGGCATTTCTGCTGCTGCAACGATTAAAACAGGCAACAACTTTGGTAAAGAGGATTTTATGAACCTCAGGCTTTCGGCTATCTCAAGTTATCATATAGTACTGATATTTATGGCTATCGCGGCCCTCTTATTTGCAGGACTTAATGAATATTTACCATGGATCTATACTTCAGATAAAGCTGTTATAAATATTGCTGCACAGTTACTTATAATTGCGGCATTTTTCCAGCTATTTGATGGAACACAGATTGTAGGTTTAGGAATATTACGTGGAATAGGTGATGTTAATATACCTACATTGATCACTTTTATAGCCTATTGGGTTATAGGTATTCCTTCGGGATACTATCTGGGGATAGTTTTGGGATATGGTGCAAATGGAATCTGGTATGGACTGACGCTTGGCCTGCTTGTATCTGCCGGCTTACTCTTTACCAGATTCCATTATTTTTCTAAGAAGCTGGTTCGGCAAGCTCAAATAAAATTGATGCCACCGGAATTCTGATCTCATTAAAAATCTGAGATTGCATTTTTTTTAATCTGTCTGTATGATCTTCAAGACGATCATTAATATTCATATATCTGATCAAATCGCCTGTTCTTGTATCAATAAACCTGTACCGCGTAAAATGTTGCTTTTCCATAGTACAAATTTACACTAAATTTATTGAAAATCAGCATTTTACGTAATCATAGATTTGTAAAATAATAAATATAACAGGTTTAGAAGTATAGATCATGTGCAATCCGGTAGGTATTGCAGTGAGCTTCAACGATATCTGAAATCTTAGGTGAATAGCCCCCTCCCATACTTATCTGTACAGGGCTTCCCAAAGTTCGGCAGTAACGGAGTACCAGTTCGTCCCTTTGTTTACATCCGGCTAAGGAAAGATTGAGCTTACCAAGTTTATCGGTTGCCAGGACATCTACCCCTGCCAGATAAAAAATAAAATCAGGCTTAAACGATTCTATAACAAACTTTAGGTTCTCTGAAAGCAGTTTAAGGTATTCTGCATCAGTAGTTCCATCTGTCAATCCGATATCGAGATCAGATCGCTCTTTTCTGAAAGGAAAATTCTTTTCTGCATGCATCGAAAAGGTGAAAACCCTTTCTTCCCTACTGAATATTTCGGCAGTGCCATTACCCTGATGCACATCTAAATCAATAATCAATATACGATCCGCTAAAGAATTACTCAATAAGTAATTAGCTGCAATTGCCTGATCATTTAACAGACAAAAACCTTCAGCCCAGTTTGATCCTGCGTGGTGGGTGCCACCTGCGACATTAAATGCGACCCCATGCTCCAGAGCGTGAATGCTTGCATCAATAGTTCCCCGAGCTATTCTGATCTCACGGTCAACTAATGTTGCTGATAATGGAAATCCTGAGCGACGGACTTCAGCATCACTCAGCTTCAAATCCCTGAGTCTTTCCCAGTAATTCTGTTCATGGGTAAACAAAATAATATCCTCATCCAGCTTCCCGGGTGAAAACAGCGAATTATTGCTAATCAAACCTTCATGCAGAAGTTGTTCAGGAATGAGTTCATACTTAAGCATCGGGAAGCGATGTCCCTCAGGCAAGGGATGAACGTAAATAGGATCAAATGCAATAAAAAGCAAGGAAATTAAAAATTAACAGTTGCCTGGGGCCTATATTTTTTAAAAATCCTGATGATCAATGCAATCAGAATGATCGCAAAAGCTGCGTAGGCTGCATTAATCACATCTTCATAAAACAAAGCATCTACTTGTTTCCGTTTCAAAATGATACCACACAAAGCCCAAAGAACAACAAATCCGAAAGGTATATTCCTCCTCACCAAAATTATAAACAAAGAAAGAAGAGTAGCTACACCTATCAGGATGATAACCCAATAACTTTCAGAAATTCCCATTCCATTCCAGCCCGTTGAATTTAGCCAGGCACTGATATTGGCAATACTTGCAATACAAATCCACGCAAAGTAAATGCTGAGAGGAAATTGTGTAAATATCTTTGTCTGAATTGATCGATCAGGGTTTGAAATATGGGCTTTAATACTGATTTTAATTAGTGTGAACAGTTGTATCAAAATCAAAATAACCGACAAAAGTAGTTGTTCATTTACCCAGGCAACTAACCAAAGTCCGGTAGCAATACTGTTCAGGGAAAATAACCATCCTATATTCTGGGTATCCTGATTGGCTTGACAGCCTGAGGTTTTCGAAAATCCTTTATAGAGATGGAATACACAAAATGCAAGGAGAGAGGTATAAATGAGTCCCCAAATAGCAAATGTAATCCCTGCCGGTGCGAAAACGGTATCATATTTTGCAGAAACCTGACCTACATCCTGGGTAGAAAGTAATTTTACCTGAACCAGGTATGACATCAATAATTGAAACCCAAGAGTTATCAAATTCAGTATTGCCAATAGTCTTGTTTTCATCTCGTTTTAGATTAATAAAGTTATGCTTCACAAGTGGGCTTTTAAGCTCATAAAAAAGAAATGATTATATCAGTTTCGTCAGGAATTAAATTCAATAAGCTCAATAATCTGTGCAAGATATGTCGCATCAGTTTCATCAAAACTATTTAATTCTTCACTATCAACATCCAAAACACCGATTACCTTCTCCTTTCTGATGATTGGGATCACAATTTCAGACTTTGAAGCAGCACTACAGGCTATATGCCCTGGAAATGCCTCTACATCAGGCACGATCAATGTTTGTTCCTGCGCCCAGGAAGCTCCGCAAACCCCCTTTCCCTTCTTAATTCTGGTACAGGCAACAGGTCCCTGAAATGGGCCAAGCACAAGTTCATCACCTTTTACGATATAAAAACCTACCCAAAAGAAGTTAAATTGTTCTTTCAGGGCAGCACAGACATTCGCCATATTAGCAATCTCATCCTGTTCTCCTTCTATTAAAGCAGAAATCTGTGGCAATAATGAATGGTATTGCTCATCCTTACTCCCTGATACAATTTTTAAATCTTCAGCCATACAACAAAATTACCATTCGTAATTCATTCATTATCAATTTCAAAATAAAAAACAATTAAATACAATGCCAAATAGTTAAATTCCTAAAGTGAAAGCTTAATAACGCAAAAACGTAAGGATAAACTTTTCGGACAGTCATGCATGCTAAATTGCTACCATTTGTTTTCTTTTCATACTATTAATTTTAATTCCGCTGCTGAACAAATCTGGGAAGAAAGCGGGAGAACCTGGAATTTTTGCCTGAATTTGCAGGTTGACCCGGTAAAATATCCCTAAAGAACCCGGAATTTCAGGGTGTGCTCCCAACCTGGCGGCAGACTGATGAAAGACAAGCGGCAGACAAGTGGCAGGATCATCCGGAAGAGTACGCGGCGTTTACCCGCAATCCTTCGGAATGGCTTTGGCCACCGCCGAAAATTTCCCGAAGAAAGGGCCCTTTTTCCGAAGCTTTCCCGAACACTTCCCGAAGAAATGAGGGTATTTCCCGAAGAAGTCCCGAAGAAACGTGCAATAGTTCCGCTAAAAAGGTCGAAGCGGGACAGGCAATTCCCCTTAGGAAAGTCAGTGATTTCCCGAACCTGTCTGCCCTTTGCCTTCACCTTGCTTGCCACTTGATTCGGAGCGTTCCCGGATAAATATCCCACCCTTGCTGAAAGATGGTCAGACCGGATTATTCGAATTAAATCTCTTAAATCACTTATTCCGGTTTGCGGATTGAGCAGTTCGATTTTGTGGAAAAGAATCTTACACCGCAAAGCATTTAAATCTTATCATTAAACTTAGTGTAGCTGGTGGAATTTCCTGTTAAATAAAAATCCGGGTAAACTTATCGAAAATCCACTGTAAGAATACCTTGGGATGAATTACCTTTGAGGGCTGAAATAGAAATCGTTAAGCTCAATTATGTTAGTTTCAATAAGTATTGTCAGGTACAGAGCCCTATTCATTCCACTTGCAATTCTTGCTATGGCGGTTCACCGTATTCCACTTTCATTAAATAAAGCCTGCAGCTTCTGGAAATTGATGGGTTGTGGCAAAAATGGCTCATTTGACCTTAAACCCGACTGGCAGCAATGGGCACTTTTAGCAGTCTGGGATTCAGAGGAGGAATTTAAGAAGTTCAATGAAAGCTCATTCATTTCCTGGTGGTGGCAGAAGTTAACCAAAGAGAAATGGACTCTTTTAAGTATTCCTTTAGCAAGTCATGGTAAATGGGATGGTAAAGATCCTTTTAAGATGGAAAATTATGAAACAAATTATAAGGGACCTGTTGCAGTTCTGACCCGGGCGACAATTCGGTTTAATAAACTAAGCCAATTCTGGTCAAATGTTGAACCTGTAGCAGAAATCATGACTAAAGCACCTGGTTTCATTAGCTCTGTAGGAATTGGAGAAGCACCTTTCTTCAGACAGGCTACCCTATCCATCTGGCGGGATATGGAAAGCATGAAAGCATTTGCATACGGCTCAGCTGAACATGCTGAAGTGATCCGTAAAACCAGAAAGCTGGATTGGTATAGTGAAGAACTATTTGCCAGATTCCATTTAATTTCAGGAAGAGGAACCAATAAAGGGATTGATCCAATCGAAGCAATTCAACAAGATTTAATAAAAGCTAAACAATGAGAGTAATAGCAGAGCTACCACATCCGGATTGTAAGATCACCATATTCTCCATGAATCAGAAGTATATTATAAAACTGGAGAAGGGAACATTTGAACAGGTTTATAAAATAGCCGAACTGGACATCCCGGAAGGGGTGAACGGAGTCTTTCAATTACTTGATTCGGAATTCATCAAATCAGCGGCTGAACGCTTTAATCAAATGAGGCTTGACTTTAACCAGGCCTATAAAAGATATGATAATATTTAAACATAAATAACTGATAAACAGATGATTAACTACTTAAACAGAATTAT
>CAZGCG010000198.1:0-6798 GCA_964524205.1 uncultured Sphingobacterium sp.
TGGAGATATATTATCTTTTCCGCCTTCATTCATATTTTCATTGTAAAACATTCTGTCAGCGCTGCGGCCATAGCATCGGCTTCATGGGAAATTTTTACCCTTTCTTCTAATCCCAGTTGATTTCTAACCATCGCTTCCACTTGTTCCTTCTCGGCCCTGCCATAGCCCACCAAAGCCATTTTTATCTGCAAAGGGGTATATTCCACCACCCTACACCCATTTTCTGCCCCGCAGAGTTTAATCACTCCAATTGCTTCCGCTACCGGTAAGGCACTTTTTGCATTTTTAGCAAAAAACAACGATTCCAAAGACACCGTCTCTACTTTATATTTTTTAATTATTTCAAAAAATGATTCTAAGAACAAGTAAGCTCACTTTATTTCTTCTCATTTTTTCAAGTGCAGTAAATGCCCAGCCAAAAAATGCTGAGGCGCCCGCTCCTGTTTTTCCTTTGCCAACTGAGGAGCAGATGCAATGGCATGAAATGGAGACCAATGCCTTTGTACATTTCACAACCAATACTTTTACAGGTTTGGAATGGGGATATGGCGACGAAAAGGAATCGATATTTAATCCAACAGCTCTTGATACCCGGCAATGGGCCAAAACCCTGAAAGAAACCGGTTTTAAAACACTGATTCTGACTACAAAGCATCATGATGGCTTTTGTCTCTGGCCTAGTAAATACACTGAACATTCGATAAAAAACAGTCCTTATAAGAATGGGAAGGGCGATCTTGTGAAGGAAACAGCTGAGGCAGCAAAAAAATACGGACTAAAGTTTGGGGTTTATCTCTCTCCATGGGATAGAAATCATCCAGAATATGGAAAGCCTGCCTATCTTGAATATTACCGTAATCAGCTTAGTGAATTGTTTAGTAATTATGGCCCGGTTTTCGAAATGTGGTTTGATGGTGCCAATGGCGGTGATGGCTATTATGGTGGTTCACGCGAAATCCGAAAAATAAATGCGGTGAGTTATTACGACTGGCCGAAAACACTTGATTTGGTCCGTAGAATTCAGCCGAATGTGATCTTTTTCAGTGATGCCGGACCGGGTGTAAGGTGGGTAGGTAATGAACGCGGCATTGCTGGTGAAACTAACTGGAATACCATATCAACAGATACCCTTCATGCAGGTAAACCAGGGATATCGGATATCTTAAATTCAGGTTCAGCAGATGGGGATAAATGGGTGCCGGCAGAGGTGGACGTATCAATCCGTCCTGGATGGTTTTATCATCCCAATGAAGATGTAAAAGTAAAGACAGCAGAGCAGTTGTTTGAGATCTATCTGAGTTCGGTTGGACGTGGTTCGACACTTTTACTCAATATTCCGCCCGATCAGCGCGGACTTTTCCATGAAAAGGATATTGAATCCCTGAAGGGGTATAAAAAACTGCTGGATACTGAGTTTGCTTTAAATATTGCTAAAAAAGCGAGGGTAAAGACCAGTTCCACCCGATCAAATTCTCCTATTTATGCAGGTAAAATGATTACGGACGGAAAAAAAGAAACTTATTGGGCTACCGATGATGATTTGAATACCGGAAGTTTTGAAATTGATCTGGGTAAAACAGCAACAGTTAAGTACATCGTATTGCAGGAATATATCAGGCTTGGTCAAAGGGTTAAAGACTTTACTGTTGATATTTGGAAAGACGGTGCCTGGCAAAAAGTTGCGGGAGCAACGACAATAGGATATAAAAGAATATTGAGGATAGATCCTGTCAATACGTCGAGAATCAGGGTAAATATCAATGATTCTAAGGCTTGTCCCTTAATCTCAAATGTTGAGATCTATTGATTAAACCTAAAGTTCTAAAGAGATGAAAAACTTATTATTAATTCTAATTACCTGCAGTGCATTCAGTACAGCACTTGCACAAAACAGTAAAGCAGCTTACAAAACCACAAAAGAAAGAGGTGTTCAAATTGTCGAAGCCTCCTGCGGGCAATGTCAGTTTAAGATGGAGGGTAAGAGCTGTGATCTGGCTGTCCGGATTAATGGAAAATCTTATTTTGTGGATGGAACTAAGATTGATGACCATGGGGATGCTCACGCGAAGGACGGTTTTTGCGAAAAGATCAGAAAAGCTGAGATAAAGGGAAGTATTGTTAATAATCGGTTCCTGGCTACTTATTTTAAGCTCTTACCCGAAACACCTAAAAGCAATTAATCGTCATCTTCACTGATAAATTTCTGATCAAGCTGCTTGCCGGTTCTGGCACCTAATTTTTTAATCTTCTCAGCCGTAGTACTCAGATTACCCCTTCCGCTGGATAATTTATTGATGGCCTTGTCATAAGCATCCTGGCTTTGTTTGATGTTTTTGCCGATACCTTCCATATCGGCCATAAAGCCAATAAATTTATCATACATTTCACCACTCAGCCGGGCTATCTCCATAACATTACGGTTTTGCCGCTCCTGTTTCCACATACTTGCAATGGTACGTAATGTAGCAAGCAGTGTTGAAGGACTTACAATGACCACATGTTTCTCCCAGGCAAAATTAAAAAGCTCAGCATCATGCTGTACAGCGATACTGAAACTGGATTCAATCGGAATAAAAAGCATCACAAAATCAGGGGAATTGATCTTATACAGGTCGCTGTAATTTTTTGATGAAAGCTCGATTATATGATTCCGAATGGAGCTGATATGCTGTTTGGTGAACAAGTTACGGTCTTCATCGCTTTCACAGTTTACCAGCCGTTCATAAGCTGTAAGTGAAACCTTTGCATCAATGATCAGGTGCTTATCGTCCGGAAGGTCGATCACCACATCGGGTTGGAAGCGGCTGCCATCAGAAGACTGATGGGATGCCTGAATGCGGTATTCCTGATCTTTTACAAGTCCTGAACGTTCCAAAACCCTTTCCAGAATTAATTCACCCCAGTTTCCCTGCTTTTTACTATCTCCCTTGAGAGCACGGGTAAGATTTTTGGTTTCCTGATTCATCAGGTTAGATTGTTCTATGAGCTGATTGATATGCCCGCGAAGGATATTTCGCTCATCCGACTCGGCTTTATAAACCTTGTCTACTTTATCTTCGAAGGTTTTAAGATTTTCACGGAGAGGTTTAATGATCAGATCTAGATTTGCGCGACTATGTTCAGTGAATTTTACGCTTTTTTCTTCCAGAATCCGGGAAGCAATCAGCTCAAAATCCTTGTTGAATTTTTCCTGATTGTTTTTGATCTCCGACTTCTGCTCTTCTATTTTTTCCTGCTGAGCCTGTAAATAAGCACGTGAACTTTCCAGAGAACGCAGGGCTTCAGATAGTTTTTCACGCTCTGCATTTAACTCTTTTTTTAAATATTCCTGTTCTGTTCTTAGATTTTCAGCCCGCTCCTCTGCCTTTGCCAGACTGATTTTTAATTGTTCATTCTCAGATTTGAGACGGTCGAAGTCCTCCGGAGCAGCAATACCGGACTTTGGTTTTGCACGTATGAGAATGAATAGAAGAACAATAATTATAGCCGCTGCCGGCAGAATGTAGATTTCCATTTCTTTAATTTATCAAAGGTACGAAAGAGAATCCGGGTTAAATCTCAACAAGATCAGCGACCTGCTCAGCCAAAAGGCTTCCCATTGCGACGCCCATTCCATTACAGCGGACGGCGCAATACAGTCCGGCTGAAACTTCTTTTACTATAGGTTTCAAATCTTTACCAAAACCCATCACCCCACTCCAACGGTATTCAATTTTTGGTTTTTGCCCCGGGATTATGGTCTTATATAATAGTTTTTCGAGCTCTTCCTGAATAACTGGCGTGACTCCGGGATCGGTGGTTTCTTCTCCTTTAAAATCAAGGTCACGCCCCCCTCCTAACAATATTCTATCATCTATATTTCTGAAATAGGTATAACCCTTGTTGTAATGAAAGGTGCCTTTTATTTTCAGTTGCTTTATAGGCTCTGTAATCAGTACCTGCCCCCTCCCCGGAATTACATCGAGCTCAGGAACCAGGTCTTTGATGAAGGCATTGGTAGCGAGAATGACGGATTTTGCATTAAATATACCCTGATTGGTAATGATATTTTTATAGCCAGGATCCTTTTCAATCTTTTGAACCCGGCAATTATTAAAAACAGCTACTCCTAGCCCCTGAACCTTTGAAAGCAATGCTAGCATCATTTTGCCCGTATCAATTTGACCTTCATATTTGTTTTTTATGATATTACTGATACCACGCATACCAGATTCTGCAATTTTATCAGAAGAAACTGCATAAATGTCATGTTTTCCAATGACCTGTTTCAGGAATGCGTTAAACCAGGAAATCTTATCAAGACAGTAATTTGCAAGATCAGCCTCGCTATCTTTAAATACTTCATAGCCCCCATTTTGTTCAAAACAAATCGCAGAATCCCCCAGATTATTCCTGAGTTTTTCCAGACCCCTCCAGCGCATTTCAATCATTTCCAGAACCTCAGTTTCAGGCTTTGATTCGAGCTCATTTACCAGCTCAGAAATGCTTCCAAAGCATGCAAAACCGGCATTTTTTGTGCTTGCACCGGCAGGCAGAAAACCCGATTCCAGAATTCCAATCTTTAGCGAAGGCTGCTTTAATTTTAGATACAGGGCTGTACTTAAGCCAACAATCCCACTGCCAACGATGATCACATCAAAGCCGGTTAGGAATGATTTCTGTTCCCAGTAAGAAAAAAGATTGGACATATAATCTAAAGGTAAATTATTTGTGATTATTTTTATTCGGAATGGTTATTGAATAAGTTTATAGAAAATACAAACTATGGGATTAATTTTAATGATTGTCATTGCGGTAGTTAGTTTTGCTGTCCAATGGCGTTTTAAAAGCAAATTTAAACAGTACTCCGAAATGCCTCTTGGTTCAGCAATGAGCGGAAAAGACATAGCTGACAAAATGTTAAAGGATAACGGAATATACGATGTTCAGATCATTTCTGCGGAAGGTCAGTTATCTGATCACTATAATCCGGCAGACCGGACTGTAAACCTGAGTCCGGAAGTATATCATGGACGCAGTGTCGCTGCTGCAGCTGTAGCAGCACACGAATGTGGCCATGCTGTGCAGCATGCAAAGGCATACAGCTGGTTAAAATTCAGGTCTTCGGTAGTTCCGGCAGTTAATGTTGCATCAAAGATTACGCAGTGGGCGTTAATGATTGGTGTGATGCTTCTTATTTTTTCAGGAGACATTACCGTTCTTGCGATTGGTGTGGTGGCACTTGCTGTTGTAACCTTGTTTGCATTCATTACTCTTCCGGTTGAATTTGATGCAAGCAACAGGGCTTTGGCCTGGCTGCAAAGCAATCGCGGTATTATGCAAACCAGTATGGAGAATGATCAGGCTAAAGATGCTCTTTGGTGGGCGGCCATGACTTATGTGGTTGCTGCATTAGGCTCATTAGCAACATTGGTTTATTATGCCAGCATGTTAATGGGAAGAAGGGAATAGTAATTTATTTCAAATAGAAAAAGCCCCTTTCTGATTACAGAAAGGGGCTTTTTGTTTATTCTCAAATCGGGAATTAGTTCATTTTATAAGGAGCAATCAGGTAAAATTCAGGAATATTGACACGGAATTTACGTCCGTCAACAATTCTTTTCATTTCATAAGATCCTTTCATGCTACCCATATCTGTTTTTAAATTACATCCGGATACGTATTCATGATTGTCCCCGGGTTCGATTATGGGCTGCAAGCCAACCACACCTTCTCCTTCCACCTCTCTTTTGGTGCCGTTTGAATCAAAAATATACCAGTGACGATTCAGTAGTTGAACACTATTTTCTGTCATATTTTCAATATTTACCCTGTAAGCGAACATAAAATGTTCATTTGCAGGATTGGAATATTCGGGCTGGTAAATGGTTTCTACCGATATTTTAACCCCATCAGTAATCTTGGTTACCATAATTTTTAATTTTAATAGAAGGCAATATAAAAATAAACCTTATAATCAAGCCATTTCTGTCTGGAAACGTTCATTAATTTCCTGCAGAACTTCATGAATATGGTCAATATTTTCCAGTGAGACCAGTTTCATTCGATATTCCTTAAAGTCAGGGATACCCTTAAAATAATTAGAATAATGCCTTCTCATTTCAAAAATACCCACTTTGGGGCCTTTCCAGGCGATAGATTTGTCAAGATGGGTTTTACACACCTCTACTCTTTCGGTAATCGTTGGTTCAGGTAATTGTTCTCCGGTCTTAAAAAAGTGTTTTATTTCCCTGAATATCCAGGGATACCCAATAGCTGCCCTGCCAATCATAATTCCATCAACTTCATATTCCATCCGCCAGTTGGCAGCTTTTTCAATGGAATTGACATCCCCATTCCCAAAGATTGGTATTTTAATCCTCGGGTTTCTTTTGATCTCCCGGATCAGTGACCAATCGGCTTCACCTTTATACATTTGGGCTCGCGTACGACCGTGAATTGTAAGTGCCTGAATACCAATATCCTGAAGACGCTCAGCAACTTCGTAAACATTTTTGGTATTATCATCCCAGCCAAGACGTGTTTTAACAGTAACAGGAAGATGAGTGGCGTTGACAACAGCTTTTGTCATTTCCACCATCCTGTCTATATCCTGCAATAAACTTGCTCCGGCACCACGGCAAGCTACGTTTTTTACCGGGCAGCCATAATTTATATCGATCAGATCGGGGTTTGCCAATGTTGCAATCCGGGTTGCCTCGGCCATACTTTCTATCTCACTCCCGAAAATCTGAATCCCAATAGGGCGCTCATATTCAAATATATCGAGTTTTGCTCTGCTTTTGGCCGCATCTCGTA
>CAZGCG010000199.1:0-2088 GCA_964524205.1 uncultured Sphingobacterium sp.
AAAAAATATCGTTTCTAATTTAACACTATACTAATAATGGCTGCAATCAAAACTTTTTTTTTTTTTTTTTAGCTTTATAAAATTCTGCTGAGCTTGAGAAGTATCGGGATGCCTGAGTGATCTGATGGCGTGGTTCCACCAGCCAAAAGGTAATACCTCCATTTTGGCATAGGTGTATCTGTCAGCTGAAGAATTTTGCTGATCAAACCTTTGTTTTACCCTTCCGGGATTGCCATTTTTCAAGCGATTAGCTTCGTTGACCTCCCTCCAGGTATTAATTAATTGTTCCCCTCCTGAATTTAATGCCTGGGCATACTTAAGTAACACGGGATCAGTGTTTGCAATTTCATTCAAAGCCGAGGGATCTGTATAGGCCTGCATGGTAGCCCTCTTTAATTGATAATATTGCTTCATATATTCAATTTGATTTGCTCTTAAGTCCTGCCAATAGCTTGTTTTAATAAGATCCAGCTTTTCTAATTCAGCTAATTTTCGCTCATATTCCCTGTCAAGATCGGCTACACTTTCGCGGTTCAGTTCCTCCAGACTAAAAGGAGGTATGCTACCGGTATTTAAACTAAAGTCCAGGGTCATCGCAATACGATAGGTATTCTGGATCTGGGACGCTGTATAATCCGATAATTTATAGGTACCTACACTACTGCAAATATCGCCTACCCAGCTAAACTTTGCCGTTTGGGCAATCGCAGTGCTTTTGATTAGCAAAAGAAGTATTACTAGCCGATAAGACCTACGGTAAATCATAAGGAAATGAGCTAATTAGATCGAATTTGTCGATGAGAGACCCGATAGCTATCGGGAGTCAATTGTCAATTGACTAAGCGCATGCCTGCTGCTCGCCCAAAATATCATGAGCACTGAATTTACCTTTGCGGATGATGCTGCAAAACTTATTAAACTCATTCTGAGCTTTTTGTAAGTCTGAAGCACTGACTTCCAGGTTATCCCATAATTGTTCATTCAGAAAGCCATCTTCATCGCTTGCCAATTGATTTTGAGCTTTAATCCACAGGTTGTAGGAATCAGCTGTTTTTTGTTTAAGATACAGATACTGTTCTTTGTAGGTCATTTTTCAATAGATAGGTCAGTAAATATAATTATTCTTCTTTCCCAAAGAAAAAATATTTATCAAGGTTTTAAAGGACTTATTAACAGACGGGTACAGAATTTAATCGCTTGTGAAAAAAATATGCCCATACTTTCCGGCATAATTTCCGGATAAAATTCTGATTCACAAAGAGGGTTAAAAAAGAGCCTGAAAGCTGCCCCAAAATCACTAAAGGCAAGTCGGTAACTCCTGTGAAACAGGACTAACTCAGGTTGAAGATAAACTATGACTAAACAGGGACTAAACGCGGACTAAACGCGGACTAAACACAGAAAAATACGCGTTTCCTCCGCGTTTAGTCCGCCCTTAATTCATGTTTAATTTATACTTATCCAGAACCAGGTAATAAGTCTTCCCGAAGCAGGTAAAAAGCAGGCAAGAATGAAGCTGAAAACGGGCTGCCGGAATGGACAATTAAGGGCTTTAAATTTCTGCCTGAAGGCAATAGACTGTATCCCGACTAAGATCCTGATGTTATAAACAAAGAATCATTTACAAATTGTCAAATTCCCTAACCCGATAGCTATCGCTTGCTAATTCTCCCTATCTTTGTACATGCAAACCTCCGATCTGCTTACCCGGGCTCTGAATTTTGAATTTCTTTCTGCCGAAGAAGGAATATTCCTGTTCAAACATGCGGCAACATCCGAACTGATGTACACTGCCAATGAGCTGCGTAAGAAGCAGGTACCTCACGGAAAAGTAACCTGGATCATCGACCGCAATGTGAATACCACCAATGTGTGTATTGCGAACTGCAAGTTCTGCAATTTCTTCCGCCGGCCGGGACATGACGAAAGCTATATCACTGATATTGAGACCTATAAAGTAAAGATCGAAGAAACCTTCCGTTATGGGGGCGAGCAATTGCTCTTACAGGGCGGGCATCATCCCGACCTCGGGCTGGCTTTCTATGTTGATCTGTTCAAACAATTAAAGGAATTATATCCTACGCTTAA
>CAZGCG010000199.1:2188-6753 GCA_964524205.1 uncultured Sphingobacterium sp.
TGGCTTTCTATGTTGATCTGTTCAAACAATTAAAGGAATTATATCCTACGCTTAAATTACACTCCCTCGGTCCGCCTGAAATAGCCCATATCGCGAAACTCGAGGGCATGAGCCATACCGAAGTGCTGAAAGCTTTGATGGCTGCCGGCTTGGATTCATTACCCGGTGCCGGAGCAGAAATTTTGAACGACCGTGTGCGCCGTCTGATCTCCAAAGGCAAATGCGGGGGACAGGAATGGCTGGACGTGATGCGTGCGGCACATCAATTAGGGCTGACTACCTCGGCAACGATGATGTTTGGTCATGTAGAAACCCTCGAAGAGCGTTTTGAACACCTGGTCTGGCTGCGTGAAGTACAGGCCGAAAAGCCTGCCGATGCGAAAGGATTTATTGCTTTTATTCCATGGCCTTTTCAGGATGATGGTACACTTTTGCGTAAAGTAAGAGGCATTACAAACCAGGTTACCGCAGATGAATACATCCGTACCATTGCATTGAGCCGCATCATGCTGCCCAATGTTAAAAATATCCAGGCCAGCTGGTTAACCGTAGGCAAGCAGGTTGCCCAGATCTGCCTGCATGCCGGTGCGAATGATTTTGGTTCGATTATGATTGAAGAAAATGTGGTTTCTGCCGCAGGTGCCCCCCATCGCTTTACCTCCCAGGGCATACAGGATTCGATTCGTGAAGCAGGTTTTGAACCTCAATTGAGAACACAGCAATACGAGTTCAGGGATTTACCGGAAATGACTGAACAGCAGGTGATTGGATATTGATACTTATTAATATCTACCGTTTACTCATTTTAAACATTTCTTTCCTCTAAATACCTGTAAATTAGAGTATAATATACTTACAGCTATTTAAATGCAGTTAAATGCCATAATTGTAGATGATGAAGAGTATTCTCGCAAATCTCTTTTCTTTTTGATTGACGGTTATTGTCCAAAAGTCAAGATTAGAGGAATAGCTAAATCAGTACAGGAAGCCCGTCAAATGCTGAAATCAAATGAAATAGATCTAGTATTTCTTGATATAGCCATGCCCAATGAGGATGGATTCGGTTTATTGCCGGATTTGCAAAAAATTTCCGGATCAGTAATTTTCACAACAGCTCATAATCAATATGCTTTAAGAGCTTTAAAGGCAAGCGCAGTTGACTATTTATTGAAACCTGTTGATATCGATGAGCTGAATGAAGCAATTGAAAAAGCGGTTGTTTGGAAAAGTCTGAATCAGACTAATACTCCAAACATTCCTGACCATTCCTTACAATTAAATAGCCTAGAAGAAAACCTGAACGAAATCAAAAAAATCACCAAGCTAAATCTACCTCATTTAAACGGATTTAATATCCTCAATGTAAATAGTATTATTTATGTTGAAGCAGATAGTAATTACTCAATCTTCCATCTTGAAAATCAGGGCCGAGTGGTTGTTTCTAAACATCTTAAAGAATATGAAGAAATTCTTATTAATACAGGTTTCAGCAGAATACATAAATCAACTATCATAAATCTGAAACATCTTAAAAATTATTCTAATAAGAACGGTTTGATTGTCAGTATGTCTGACACGTCTGAACACACCGTTTCTAGAAGAAGAGTACCAGATTTCCTAGAAGCCGTGAGGCTTTTCTATAATAATGAATGAATAATGAGAAAATTCTAAGGTTAAAATTGAACCGATCTTACTGTTTATTTGAAATTACACACCACTTATTCATTCACACATAAGCAAAATTCTGAATTACATAAATTAGCAGCATAGCCTGAAGAGTTTTCTATTTTTATCTGGGAGTTATTCTCATCTAAAAAATAGAATAAAGACTTTTTGATTTTGAAAAAGAGCGGTTAAAGCGGATTTGAAGTTTTGCCGCTTTTGGTACAATGAAAAAGAAATGGTAAATTAAATTGTCTAATTACGTGTAACAAACCTGAGTACCATTATATTCTTGTATAAAAATCAGATTTGAAAAGAAAGCTAATCCTTCAGGCTTCATTAATTATTCTTCTTTTGACAGCGATATTTTTAATACCTAAAATGCTGAATGAGAGTTATCAATCCATTCTGCAAAAGTATTTTTCTTTCTCATCGCATATACAATCAAGCTTGAAAGATACAGTAAGTATAAACCGAATAAATAAGGCTGCTTTCAGCATTAGGCTTACTAATCCACAAAAGACAGTTAACCTCGCTGACAGTGCACTAATACTTGCAAAAAAGCTCAATTATTTCTATGGAATAGCTGAAGCGAATAGAATAAAAGGTGTTGGATTATACTATCTCAATGACACTGAACAGGCAGTCAAAAGCTATATAGAAGCTTTAAAGTATTTTAAAGCTTTAAATGATAAAAAAAACGAGGCCCGGGTTTATAATAATTTTGGCAACCTCTACAAGGAAATAAATTACAATAAAGCACTACTCTATTACAAAAAGGCACTATCAATAGCTAATAAATTAAATATTGATGAATTTACAGCAGGTATTTACTTAAATATTGCAACCATTTTAAGATTTCAGGGAGATTATAAAAAATCACTTAAATACCTTGAAATAAGTAAAGAAATATTCGCAAAAACAGGTGACACTATTAATTTCATAACGTCGCTACAAAACATAGGAGTAATCTATTACAAACTAAACGATTTTGAAACAGCAAAGAAACGATTATTTGAGGCGATAAGTAATGCTAAAAAGCATGATTTATATAAAGTAATTGTCGGTTCCAACTTAGCATTGGCATCTATTTATTTAGAACAGGCAGAATATTTTAAAACTGAGGCTTCTATAAATGAGGGAATTAAATATTCCAGGATGATGGGGGATAATAATTCTGTTCACTACTACTTATATACAGCTTATGAACTTGAATTAAAAAGACAAAATTACCCAAAAGCTTTAAAATATTTAAAAGAAGTCCATCATTATGATAGCCTTCAACTTTCAAGAAACCAGTCTGATAACATTTGGAAAACATCCTCTCACTATTTACAATTGCAAAAAATTCAGGAAAATGAGCTCATAATAGCACAGCAAAAAATTAAAGAAACGCAATACTGGTGGTTAGTAACCTTAATCATTTCAATCGTATTATCGGCAGCACTAATTGGAACAGTAATATTTTATTTTATTCAAAAAAGAAAACAAAAAAAAGAACTAAAAATCCAGAATACCATTGCAACTCTCGAACAAAAAGCATTGCAGGCGATGATGAATCCGCATTTTGTTTTTAATGTCATTAATACTATTCAATATTTTATTGGAATAAATGAGTCAAAAGCCGCAAACCAGATTCTCACGGGATTTGCAAGGCTAATGAGAAAGCATCTTGAAATATGTTTAAAAAATAACATAACTTTATTTGAAGAAATTCAATATCTAAATCTATACCTTTCTTTGGAAAAGATCAGATTTGCTGAGAAAATGAATTATTCTATAAATATTGATGATGCCATTGAAGCAGAGGAGATAATAATACCTTCCTTGCTAATACAACCATTTATAGAAAATGCAGTGTGGCATGGCTTGTTGCCGAAGGAGGATGGTGGTTGGATTCAGATTAATTTCACATGTATAGACAACTTGCTCAGGATCAAAATTCTAGATAATGGAATAGGCATTTCAAATTCTAGTAAATCCAGAGCTCCTGGCCAGCACACAAGCCGAGGCTTAGAACTAATCCACGAACGCGTCCATCTACTCAACAAAATCAACAAAACCTCCATCCACATCACCCAAACCCAAACCGGTGAATCCGGTACCGAAGTCATCATCACCATTCCCATTTAACAAAAAAAGAGAGCCTCCCGACTCTCTTTTCCAATAAACCCAAAACAAACACTAAACGATAAAGGGATCGACAATGGCCAGGATCTGGGCCTTGGTCAATGGTTCATCAAATGCTTCGGTGGCAGCAGCAACAGAGATCATCTGTCCGTTGATACCGGTAATTTTTATTCCGGCCTGAGCTTCGAGTTCTTCGCCTTCATAGGATTTCTGTACAATGGCACCAATTCCTGTATCCTGTCCGGTAATCCAGGGTTTTACATTTGCCCCTCGTGCCTTGCGCATCTGCCGGATATGTGCGGCATGCCTGGCTTCTACCGAATGGATGTTCAATGCGGCGGTCAGTACGCCCCCGCTGCCAATTAATGCCGGTGCCTGGCCTTTATAGGCCCGCACACCGGTATCTTCAAACGTCTGTGCTACGGCAAGGAAGGTGTCGTAATCAGAAAATACATTTGCAAAAGGGCCTGTATTTGATCCGTTTCCTGCCGAAAAGTCGAAAGTCGGCTTTGATACAGGGGTTTTACCCAGAGAGGTCAATGCTGTTTTCAGAAAGGCCACATGCTGGTTTTCATGGTCACGAATGGTGGTGATGGCTCCCAAAGCTGCTCCTGCAGGAACGAGTCCGGCGGCCGCAACGCCTTTGGTATAAAATTCAGCTTCCAGGTATTCCAGCGTCAGGGCAAACTGCAATACCGCTTCTACTTCTGTACTTGCAGTTTGTGCATAGGCTTTTTTAAACATGGTGCCGAGGGCAATAGGTAAAGATGCCA
>CAZGCG010000200.1:0-6673 GCA_964524205.1 uncultured Sphingobacterium sp.
GGTATGGGCGCAATCCGTTTCGCAGAATCTGAAACTGGAAGACAATGCAAGTGTGCTTGAAGATAACCTGTAGATTGAAAATGATGCTGTTACCTTAGGTTCCATTCGGTCAGAAGCCTGGGATACGCTGTCAAAAGGGCGTGTAATCAGGAAGGTTCTTGAATTACCGGTATTGCCTGCTAAAAATGCCTGGATTAGCATGCTCATTTATCCAATGGTTCCGGCTGAGCCAATGAGTGGTGGAAAACTTGAATTCAGGGTAAATGGGAATAAGCCTATTATTTATGAATTACGTCACTTCTGGACTTCCGTTTCGGTTCCTGCAGCTTATCTAAAAAAGGGAAGAAACCTGATTGAGCTCAGGGTGCACAATCAGAATGAAAAATTCAGGATTCCTATGGCTTTGAGTTCGATTCTCCGTAATGTCATTGGACAGCCTTCTTCTTTCACAGGTAATAGTGAGCGAAGTATTGACAATGGAAAAACCTGGAAGTATGCAGGCAGCTCATCCAATATAGCCGAGTATCCAATTCGTTTAAAGATGCAGGCTTATGCAAAAAAAGCATGGCTTCAAACTCCAGTGATTAATCTCGCTGATAATGCTTTAGAAGGTGTGATGTATTTTCCTGTAAAACTGGAATCTGCAGAGATCAGGCCACGAATCTTAAATGCCGAAAGCTCAAAATGGCGAACCCGGATAAGAAGCGGAAATACACATTTGCCTGAAGCGGGAGGGTGGACAGGCTGGCAGAATTTTGAGGGATCAATTTTGCCTTTAGGGAATAATCATCGTTTCGTTCAGCTTGAATATAGTATTGATCCCGGTACCGGAAATAGTACGCCAAAAATTACGGGACTGGATTTGAAAAGTAAATGGCGTGCAAACTCAAAGGATGCAAATATCTTCCTATCTGAAGTAAATAATTATCCGCTGATCCGCTCTTCATTTGATTTCGCTCATGAGAACCCTGCATTCCCTGAACTCCAGGAATTCAGGAAGCAATTTAAACTAGACAAGGTGGTTGAAGGGGCAACCACAGAATGGGAAAAGATTAAACGTCTGCGGGCATGGACAGCTGCAAACTGGGATTGGTTTCTGCCAAATTCAGAATTTGAAGATTTGCTGAGCTGGGATGCGGGTAAAATACTGAGCGGTCCTGCGGCGCCGGGGAATTTGTCTAAAAAGGGCGGCAATTGCCTCCATTATGCGATTGTTTTCGCTCAGGCTTGCCAGAGTTTTGGTATTCCGGCCAGGATTGTAAATACGAATTATGCGATATGGGGTGGTCATGAACTGGTTGAGGTATGGTCGCGGGATTATGAAAAGTGGATCATGGCAGATCCTAATTTTGATACCATGTTCTATGATAAAAAAACAGGCATCCCTTTAAATATTTTGGAGCTGCATGATTTATTTCTTAAGACTTATTACCCGGGCGGGGAGATCATCGACAGGGATAAATGGTCATTTGCAGACCGGGACAGGCGCGCAAACCGGATCAATCCCAATGATCTTCCGATTGCTATGGAAGCAGGAGGGAAGGCATTCTCGGGTAAAATCAACAAAGATTATGTCTGGTGGAAAGTGACATTTAATGAGGCCAATCCTGGATATTCAGGTGGTTATGGGTTTTATAATACTGCTGAAGTCCGCTGGCTACCGCGCAGTAACTGGCTGAGTCAGAAATCCCCTTTGCCGGTAACTCATGGAAGAACCCACTGGGGTTGGGATGGGTATTATGCCTGGACAGATTCACAAACTCCCGAAACACCTGAACATCGATTTTATGTCCGCCGACCTTCAGACATTTACGGTAGCCTGTTCCAGGTAGATTTTGCCGCACATTATATAAAGAATGGGGAAATTCAGCTTGATCTGGCAACAGATTCTCCTGGGTTCGATCATTTTAACATTGTGGTAAATGGGGCTCAGAGTTCAACAAAAGTCGGGGAAAGTAAGGTTAAACTAAGTTCCGGAATTAACATTATTGAAATTTATGCGATCGATGTTATGGGTAATCCAGGAACAAAAAGCAGGATTAAAATTAATTACATCCCTGCCGCCGGATAAAGATTTTTTGTGCTTTCCGATTTTGGATTTATTTTGAATGAGGGTAGGACATTTCCCCTTTCCGGAGTCCTAAAAGATAGGATACCTCTGTTCCGGATAAACAGAGGTAATATTTGTGAGATGAGTGTTAAACTCAATTATTTTTTATTAAAATTACCCCGGGGCTAAATCCCCGATTTTTACAGAATACAATTCAATTATGGAAAAAACACTTAAAATATACAATGGTAAGATATTAACCCCTTATCGCATCATCAGCGGTACTGTGGTTGTTGTTGACGGGAAAATAAAGGAAGTTGCGGAAGGGAATATTGATGTTCCCGGTGCGGTTGAAATTGATGCAAAGGGAAATTATATCGCTCCCGGATTTATTGATATCCATGTTCACGGAGGTGGTGGCCACGATTTCATGGATGGATCGGAAGAAGCTTTCCTGAAAATTGCCGAGACTCATGCCAAATATGGAACAACAGGTCTGATGCCGACTACCCTGACCAGTGAACTGGATGAACTTTACAATACCCTCGATTTATACAAAAAGGCAGATAAAAAGAATACAATGGGTGCCCAGTTTCTGGGAATGCACCTTGAAGGACCCTATTTTGCGATGTCCCAACGCGGGGCACAGGATCCGAGATATATTCGAAATCCTGATCCTAAGGAGTATATGGAAATTTTGTCGCGCTCAAATGATATTAAAAGATGGAGTGCTGCCCCTGAATTGAAAGGCGCAATTGAATTTGGAAACCATCTTCGTTCAAAAGGTATCCTGGTGGCTATGGCGCATACCGATGCTATTTATGAAGAGGCTCTGGAGGCTTTTGAGGCAGGATTTACACTTGGCACACACTTTTACTCCTGCATGTCGGGAGTTAGCCGCAGAAATTGTTTCAGATATGCAGGCGTGATTGAAACTGCTTACCTTCTCGATGAGATGGATGTTGAGATCATTGCTGATGGTATTCACCTACCTGCACCATTATTAAAGCTGATCTATAAGATCAAAGGACCAGACCGTATTGCTCTGATCACTGATTCTATGCGGGCTGCAGGTATGCCTCCGGGAGATAGCATCCTGGGAAGCAAGCACAATGGATTGAAGGTTCTTGTTGAAGATGGCGTGGCGAAATTGCTCGATCGTACTTCTTTTGCAGGTAGCGTCGCAACTTGTGACCGACTGGTAAGAAATATGATCAATATGGCCGAAGTGCCTATCCTTGAAGCCGTTAAAATGGCATCGCTTACACCTGCCAATATTTTGGGATTGGGAGCCACCAAAGGTTCATTGATTTGTGGTAAGGATGCAGATATTGTCATTTTTGATTCAAACATCAATGTCAGTACCACAATCGTGCAGGGAAGAATTGTTTACAATAAATTAGATTAATACGAATACAATTATGAGAGAGATTAAAAAGGATAAATTACAGGTTAATATATACGCGGGAAGACCTGAATTAGGTGCTGCAGCTGCAGAAACTCTGACGGCCAGAATTGCTGAATTACTAAAGACAAAAGAGCAGGTTAACATCATTTTTGCTTCTGCTCCTTCACAAAATGAATTCCTTGCTGAATTGCTGAAAAAGGATATTGAATGGGGGAAGATCAATGCTTTCCACATGGATGAGTATATCGGTTTACATCCGGATGCTCCTCAGGGTTTTGGTAATTTCCTTAAAGACAGACTGTTTAGTCATGTGTCTTGTCGTACTGTTAATTATCTGAATGGAAATACAGATCCACAGGAGGAGTGTAAACGTTATTCAGACCTTTTAATTGAATATCCAACAGATATTGTTTGTTTAGGGATAGGTGAAAATACCCACCTGGCATTTAATGATCCGCATGTTGCCGATTTTAATGATCCATTGATTGTTAAGGTTGTTGATCTTGATCAGGATTGCCGGGTTCAACAGGTGAATGATGGCTGTTTTAGCACGCTTGATGAAGTGCCGACTCATGCTCTTACGATCACGATGCCTGCATTATTCAAATCAACCTATGCTATCGCTATTGTGCCGGGTAAGTTTAAAGCAAATGCAATTGATCATACCATCAACAGCGAGATCAGTGAGAAATATCCTTCCACAATACTCAGAAGGCACGACAATGCAATCTTATTTATTGATGAAGACAGTGCATCCAAATTGTAATTATTAAGGCAGAACGATTAAAATATTATATTTAAGAATTAGGGCTTCAAATCCGGAAATTAAAATAGAAAATATGAGTAGTAATAAAACAGTATCAGTAGGATCATTAAGTCAGCGGGATACCATCACAGGCATGGTGATTATCGCATTCATGTTTTTCATGTTTGGATTCACCTCATGGATCAATGCGATCTTAATCCCATATTTTAAGATTTCATTTGATCTAACACACGTACAGTCCTATCTCGTCACTTTCGCTTTTTACATTTCTTATCTGCTTTTTTCTGTTCCAGCTTCCTATTTGCTTAAAAGGGTAGGTTTTAAGAAAGGGATGATGATCGGTTTCTGGATCATGTCAACAGGTGCTTTTCTTTTTGTACCAGCTGCGATTACGTTTACTTATGAACTATTCCTCTTAGGATTATTTTCTATTGGTGCAGGACTTGCACTGCTTCAATCAGCAGCCAATCCATATATTACCATTCTAGGACCTAAGGAGCGTGCTGCTCAGCGTTTCAGTATAATGGGTATCTGTAATAAGGGTGCCGGTATTCTGGCGCCATTATTATTTGCTGCGGTAATCTTCAGGGCTACAGATAGCGGTATGCTAGATAGTCTTGATACAATGACTCCGGAACAAAAAAATACTGTCTTACATGAACTTATCCAAAGGGTAATTGTTCCCTATGCATGTGTAGGAACTTTTCTGTTTTTGATCGGTCTTTTTATTCGTTTCTCACCACTTCCTGAAATTGATACCGAACATGAAAGTGAAGAACTGGCACAGGCAAACTCTTCAAAAAGCAGTATTATGCAGTTTCCGCACCTTGTTTTAGGAGCTTTCGCGATATTTCTGCACGTAGGTACCCAGGTAATTTCTATTGATACGGTAATCAGTTATGCGGCAACAATGAACCTCAACCTGATTGAAGCCAAGGTATTCCCTTCCTATACTCTTACTGCTCAAATTTGTGCTTACCTGGTTGGTATATTCTTTATTCCTAAATTCATGTCTCAGTTAACGGCTTTGAAGGCGAGTACCATATTTGGTGCAATTCTAACCCTTATGATTATCTATGCAAAAGGGGATGTTACTTTCCTTGGTCATACCAATGATATTTCTCTATGGTTTGTGGTGATGCTTGGTCTGGCTAATTCATTGGTTTGGGCCGGGATCTGGCCTTTGGCTTTAGATGGATTAGGCCGTTTTACCAAAGTTGGAGCGTCATTGATGGTCATGGGTTTAGCAGGTAATGCAATACTTCCGCTTATCTACGGATACTTCGTAGATATTTTGGATGCCCGTAATGCATACTGGGTATTAATGCCATGTTATTTGTATCTGATATTTTATGCTTTCAGAGGATACCGTTTACGCAAATGGACCAGCTGATTCTAAATACTGTTGATTTCAATGAATAAGCAGGACTGTAAGCAGGCCGGTCATTTTAATTGATGATATCTTAAATTAAGCATTACTAAATTTTCTTACCATAATCTAATACCAATGAATCATTTACGAAAAGTATTTGCTCTGGGAGCAGTTTTTTCTGCTACTCTTGCCAATGCCCAGCTAGCTCCACCAGTCGCATCCAACCCGGATGTTGTTCTTGAACCATGGTCCTATACCGAAAACTTCGAGGATCGCGAGTTAGGAGCATGGGCTTCATACCCTCACTGGCAGGATATAGCTTATAATCAGGACTTCAGGCCAAATGAAATTGTCCCTGGCGATCCTAATATTTCGGTGGTTCAGAAGGTTCGTGCTTTTACCAATGTGGATGCTTATGCCGGTGCACAGAAATTGCTTGATATGTATCTGGTTCCGGGTGCAAGTGTAAAATTCAGATATTATCTGAAGTCAAATACTCCTTCAGAATATTATAAGGTCAGGTTTGCCGCTGGTAATCTCGGAAAACTGGATTATACAATCAATAATCCTGAAAGGAATAAGTGGGTGACAGTTACGGTAAGTTTTAATGATCTGGTGTCTGAGAATCCTAAGATTTCGGGTAAAGATAAGGTCAAAATTTATGCATTAGCTTTTATTACTAAATTCCCTTCAGCAGATCCGGATATGCCGATCTATTCTGGAATTGATGATATTTCCTTTACTGCCGCCCGAGAAACAGCCTTCCGCTTCAGTGCTCCGGAAATGTTTAAATTACCTGAGTATGCCCAGTATATTCCAAAGAAGCATTATGCCGCCGGAGATGATTTCAATCTGAGTGGTAAATGGCCACTGGATGCGAAAAATGTAAACCTTGAAATTGTTTCATTTGCTGATCAGTCTAAATCTTTTTTTAAGGGCGACTTAATAAAGTCGGGTACTGATTTGTCGCTAAAGCCATTGCAGCTTAATTTTCTCGAAGGACTTTATATCGGAAAGATAAAGGCTTTGGATGGTGCTAAGGAATTGGCTCATACAGAATTCACGATTCATATTGCT
>CAZGCG010000201.1:0-6648 GCA_964524205.1 uncultured Sphingobacterium sp.
GATATATTTTTAGTCTACGCTGGTATTCTCCACAAAATTTAATGAGTGATTCGGCAGGAATAAAATTCTCAGGAGAGGCTTTTAAAGCATTAATTTGCCATTCTATACTCCGTCTTTGTTTATCATTTGTTGACTTAGCCAACTGTTTTAAATAGATTCCCTCCATTGCTTTTTCAAGTGCATTTGAAGATTGAACCGGGATGTCGGGTATCACCCCTGTACCCTCCCAGTTATTTTTAGAATAAGGATTTATTGATCTGGCAAAAGGGATTTGTGCAACAAATCCACCTTTCAGCGCAATAGGTCTTGTAGGATGAGCACCTCCGGCTGTTGTATCACCAATAACCTGAGCACGTTTAATTTGCTGCATGCTGTAACTGAAATCCTCCGCTGCTGAAAACGTTCGCTTACTTGTTAGAATATAAACCGGCATCATAAGGCTTATTCCTTTTGATTTAGCCGGATCAGCGTAAAAACTTGTTGTTTTATTAGTAGATCGTTCATAGATATCACTCATGTGTGTCTTCTCCTTAAAAAAGTAACTTTCAAGCTGTTCAACCATCGCGGGACTGCCCCCGCCGTTAAACCGGAGGTCGATGATAAGTGCATCAGTATGAGCAAGAAAACCAAATGCCGCAGTAGCAGTAGGTTCGGCCTGTTCTACCTGATCAACAAATCCATTTAATTGTATATATCCAATGTTTCGTGGAAGAATCTTTGCACTTGTAAACATGAAATTTTTTGCCTTTTCATATTCCAGTTCACGAGTTTTAGCTTCTTTCTCAGTCTGACTGGCTTGTTGGTTTTGTTCAAATCCGGGATCATAAAATACATATAAATGCTTATCATCATAGACACTTTTTATATCCTTTTCTAATCTGGAGGCAAGCTGGGAGGGGTCTGTGATTGAATTATAGGTACCTGCCTTTAAATTCTTTTTCAAAACATTGCCCATTTCCTTTCCTTTTTCAGTCATTACATAGTAAGTGTCAAGGGTATGGATCAGGGAATTTATAATGGAATCTTTTGGTAGCATATTCTTTTGATTTTGCTGCTGAGCATTGCTGATCTCAGAAGTGAAAGCTAAGCTGGCAAATAGTATGATGAAATTCTTTTTCATAATTGTTAGTTGTGGACTTGTCAAAATAATAAAAGTCAGTATTTATTGAATGCTTATATATTTTTCAAGGTTTTCCTTTTTGGATTCAGAAAACAGGAATTAATTTTGAGGTCGGGATCCACCCGACACATCATCATTATTAATGCCTCTTTTGTTTTTAGTAATCTGGCCTTTTAATTTTCCAAATTTGTAATTAAGGCTGTAAGAGAATGATCTGAAATATCCCCGGCCACCATTTTCGATCTCATAATTTATCCCTCTAATGTAATTGGGGAAACGCATGTATTTTGTAAAGGGATTATTCACTGAAGCAGAAAGTGATAGTTTTTCTTTAAGAAGATCTTTGTTTACACTTAATCCTAAAGTGAATATAGAAATTCCGCTCCCCTGAAGCAATATTTCGGGATAAAGCATATAGTTCATATTCGAATTAATCCGCCAGCCATTCTCAAAACGATAACCAGTAGATGCAGAGAAATTTCCTTTCATACCATCATTCTCTGTAAATGCACCATCTATATACCCCTTTACAAATACATAATTCAGGTTAGTAGTGAAGTTAAAATTCCACCTGGGAGTGATTGGATGGCCAATGTTCACATTCATTCCTGTTGAGTTATTACTTCCTGTATTACTCATGGTGAGCTTATTGATGTTTGTCGCTTGATCCAGCAATACTATATATTGTACAGCATTGTTGGAAAAACTCTGACTTAAAACTATACTGAATGATGTCTTTTTTGATCTGTTGAAATTAACCTGAAAGTTGTTTGAAACAACTGGTCGCAGATTCGGATTTCCTGTACGTTCAAGATTGGGGTTGGAACGGTCTACGTAAGGATTAAGGTCCCAGATTCCCGGACGCTGAATTCGTTGTGAGAATCCGAAGCTCAGACTGCTTTTATCCTTTAAAGTGCGGCTTGCCGACAGGGATGGCAGTAAGTTGAGATAATCCTGATCTATCTGGCTGGCAGAAGAAATAAAGTCAGCTTTGATTACCGTCTGTTCAAGACGTATCCCGGCTTTTAGTCCCCAGTTTTTCACATTCAGCTGCCATGAATTATAAAAGCTGAATACATTCTGTAGATTAGTATACTGGTTACTTAACAGTGGATTTAGAATGTACTGTCCGGTGACATCTTTGGAACTGTACCTGAAATCACTGTTGTTATTCCGAAAGATTCCTTTTACACCACTTTCCATTGTTATTTTTTTGATAGGCTGTACGTAGTCGATCTGGAAAGTCTGTTCCCTTGTCCCTCCTTCATTAAACTGTAAATAATCAGGAAGTGAATAATTGAATCGTTCGCTTAATCCAACCATCATATCCCGCTCATCAAAATATTTCAGATACCGGTATGAAAGTGTTACGAGGTTTATTTTATTACGCTTAAAACCCAACTGATAATTCAGGGAAGCATCCGTTCCATTCCGGTTTCCCTTATTGTCATTCGCAACACGGTAAGCTTCAAGGAGGCCTGATGGATTATTAAATTTTGAAATTAGATGACCAGTTAGGTCAAAAGCCCCCAGGTTATATGCAAACTGTCCGCTAATAAGGTTCAGGCTGTCGATTTCGTAACTAATTTGAGTGCTGGAATATGCGTTCCTTGAGTTAAATGTTCTGGCACCATCCTGACGCAGTTCAGAAGGTGCAGGTCCTGTTATTCGTCTTATGTTAGAGTTTATACTCAGGGGATCATGAAAAAAACTACCCCCAAGATTTGCCGAGATGCCCCATTTACTCTGTTTTAAATTAAAGGAACTTCCTAAACCCGGACCTCCGGATGGAAAACGCTGATTAATGTTTATGTTTCCGCTATAGCCATTGTCAATTTTCTTTACGGTGACGATATTAATGATTCCACTGAGGCCCTCTCCGTCATATTTAGCCGGTGGATTGGTAATAACCTCGATACTTTGTATTGTAGATGCCGGCATACTCCTTAAAATATCTTTGGGATTTTTTTCAAGCATAGCTGATGGCCTTCCGTTAATTAATATTCTGTAATTCCCACTTCCTTTTAGTTGAATATTGTCTTCATAATCCAGGGAAAGAAGCGGAACCCTGCGCATCATTTCAAGTACGCTGTTTACCTTACTTTCGGGATCTGACTGGAGGTCATAACTGATCTTGTCTATATCCATTTTTACAAGAGGTCTGTCTGCAGTAACTATCACGGCCTTGAGGCTGGTTGTCTGCTGACTTAAGTAAACAGTTCCGATGTCCTTGTTTTCAATCAGTTCTATGCTGATGCTCCTGGTTTTATATCCCATTGCAATTATCGATAGGCTGTATTTCCCCTGTGCAATATCGCTGAATGAAAAAGATCCATCTGCTTTTGTTAGCCCGGTTTTCAATAATTCGTCCTTATCGTTCTTCAAACCAAGGGTAATATAGTCAAGGCTTTTTTGAGATGCGGAATCAGCAATCGTGCCTTTGATTCCGAAGGTAGATTGCGCAGTTAAGGACAGGCTTACTACCATTAACAATAAACAGATTACGAGTTTTTTCATAATTAATTTTAGGCAAAGGATTAGCAATAAGGCTGAAAATCAGCCTTACAATTTGGTTCAGATATGTGGTTTTGAGAACTTAAGGACTGGATGCCCTTTTATTTGTATAGTGTTTTACCTTAGCCCATGGGTCAACTGCATAGACCATTACCTGCATCCCGCCTGAGGCCGTTCTGCTGATTACCGTTCCTTCACTGGATTTTTTTAGTACTGGTTTGTATTCATATACTTTCCGCCACCTGTCCTCTCCGAATGCTACGAGGCCACTGACCGTGCCATCCCAGTTTTTCGGAAACTTAAGGCGGATACCTGTTTTCATATCGACGAAATTACTTTCAGATTGCTTGCGGAAATAGATTTTCCCATTATTCCACATCGTTTTCATTACCAGGTCATCATCTTTCATCAGAACCTGAACAAAGCTTCCTTTGTCATTTTCAAATTCATAATATCCCAGATAATCACGGTATTCATGTTCATCAATCAGACGCATCGCATAGATTCTGTTCAAAGCCGAGGCTTGAATAGGAGCAATAGCAAGATTGACCATGGTAATTATTGGAATCAGAAATGCATATTTATAAAGCTTAATAAATGATGTGCTTCCTGCATTCATTTTTTCAATTCTCAGCTTAGGTATTGAACCGAAATTATTAGTTAATGGAATAGCATGCTGTCTGAGATAGGGTCTGAGGATACTCCACTGGTATTCTTTCTTGTCGAAACCCTGACTAAGTACATGTTGGTCTGCCAGGTATTCCAGATTCATTCTGATACTTCTTTTCAGGGATCTCATCAGTGGATTGCCCCATAAAATAACATTAACCAGTTCAGCGATTAGTATATCTATGCTATGCCACTGTCTTGAATGGGCATTTTCATGCGCAAGAATCTGTCGGAGTTCTTCATTCTCATGCTGTTCAGGATTAATTACGATAGAATTGAAGAAGGAGAATGGAGCTATTTCATTATAATGAATTCTATATTTGATTATCTGGTCAAAAGCTTTATCTGAGTTTTTGATTACGTTAAGTACATTCAGAATCTGGCTTAGATAATTCAGCAGAAAAAAGCCTGCGCCGCATAAGTAGAATGCAAGCAGACTTGTAATTACACCATACATCCGTTTCATCTGAACCTCGTCCTCAAACACCCCGACTTCCTTTCCACTGATCAGATCGGTGCCGGCAACATTTGTAAAAATTGCCCCGGTATTATTCGCCACACTCGTATTTATGGTAAAAGAAGGAAGCAAAGGCAGACTGAAAGAAATTAATATTATCCCGAGCAAAATGAAACGATTCAGCCGGAAGAAAAGTTCATTTCTTACCGTCAAGTAATACAAGCCATAAAGCAGGGAAACTGCCAGATGCACTTTGAACAGATATAAGGCTAATGTTTCCATCGCTTTATTTTTCTTTGTCTTCGATCATTTTAATCACCTCTTTTAGCTCCTCTACTGAGATTTCTTCTTCTTCGGCAAAGAATGCCACTACATCCTTGATCGATCCACCAAACAGTTTGGAAAGAAATGGCCTGATATACAGTGTGGTATATTCCTTTTTTGTTAATGCGGCATAATACCTGTAGGTGGCTCCAAAGTCTTCGAATTGTAAAAAGCCTTTATCAACAAGTCTTTTCATCATCGTGGCGATGGTGTTTATATGAGGTTTAGGTTCAGGCATTTCTTCCCTGACTTCTTTTGCAAAGGCTTTATCCAGCTTCCAGACTGCCCTCATCACGGCTTCTTCCTTTTCGCTTAGTCGTTTCATATCACAAGTATAAAACTATTTTTGTAATTATGCAACTACAATTGTAGTTTAGTATAAATGATTTAACCTAATACGAATTTTATGAAGACACTAATCCCCGGAATCTTACTCTTATTGTCCTGTTCATCCTGTTACTATATAGCAAGTGTTGGTAAAGAGCCAGACCCCTCATTCGTAAATGTTAAACAAATCAGGTATTCAGAAGTGCGCAGAGAGTTTACATCTGGCTTATCTGTAGATAAGAACGGTTTTCAGCTTGAACCCGAATGGCAGATTTATTTTACGGGAGACGATTCTGTGAAGATATTCAGTTCAGAGAAACAGAAATTCATGCCGTACAGGATATTTCACAGCCATGATGATTTATTTCAATTTGCCAGAAAATGGTACCGGGTTAAGCATGTAAGTCCTGATAGTATTGTATTGAAGGCCATTGAAGTTTATGGCCGGGAGATCAGTGAAGGAGAGTCTGATGTTTACATGACTTTATATGCCGATGATTATATCAGGAAAAGGCTTAAGACCACAGTGGACTTATTGAGAAAGCCTGATTCAATGGACAGTCTTTATATAAAATACCGGGCTATCCAGGCCGGAACTCATCCGGACAGTGCATTTTCGGCCCGAAATCCGGTTAGCTTTATAAGCAAAAGCAGTATTATCCGGACTGAAAAAATTGAACCTCAGGGCGATCCCTACCTGGGGGAGATTGATCACTTTGAATCATACCTCAATCCGGAATATAAAATTTACATCGATAAGGCCTACCGGGATTTCACTTATTCATTCTATGCAATCGTTGATCATAAAGGAAAAATCGCCTTTAAAAGATTTAACGCACGCCTTATGCCGGAATTTATTGAAATAAAAACGAAGGTTGCAAAGGGTATAATCGATGTTTACCTGAAAAATTTATTATATGTCAAACCGGGGCATACCTTGGGCTATCCTCATTCAAGTGTGGTGCTGCTGCATGTAATTGGCAGGACAACTAAATTGTGAAGGGGGTATTAATTAGGGCAATGATATTTCTAAGGCTGCCGAAAAAACATACTGATCACTATATGTAAAATTTATCTATAGGTATAATTCATGCTATAATTGATGGATTAATGCTTACCCCAGCTAAAGGAATTATTAGTAATGAAATTATTTTATTAGTTTCAGTCTTATCCAATAAGACAATTTCAATGAAAACTATTTTATCTATTGATGGCGGCGGTATAAAAGGGATTATCC
>CAZGCG010000202.1:0-6594 GCA_964524205.1 uncultured Sphingobacterium sp.
ACTCAAACTTTTTTAGCTTATCCATAGTATTTTTATTTTTTTAATATTAATACTGATTAAGCAATTATACTGCCACTAAATTTTGAAAAAATTTGAGAGTTTAGGATAAAGGTAGGTGAGTTCTAACTGGAGTGTTTTATTTTAACCTGAATTAAATTGTGAATGATAAAATATTACTGTTGAAATTGGTCAGATAAGGCTTTGTAGCCAGGATAATTTGTTTTTTGAAACCAATACCTGTGTGCTATATGTTAGTTCAGCCCTTTCCTCCGGTGTAGTTCCGGCAAGAAATCGCGTTCTATTTCAAATTTCCAATAGCCGGAAGCTACATCCTCCGGCAAGGTTTATTTTACCTGATGCTGTTTTTCATAGGGACGGGCAGCCCGGCAAAAGGATCATTTGCGATTTTATGTAAACCAGGGTGGCCTGCCAGGAATTAAAAAAAGAAGTACATGCGATGCGCGTGTGCTAACAAAGGTATTCTGTCCAATATCTCACATCTCCCATCTCATATCTTTTTGCCTGGTCAAACGGGCAACATATTTTCCAATAATATCAAATTCCAGATTTACGGTATCACCAATCCCGAGGCTTTTCATATTGGTATGTTCATAGGTATAGGGTATTATCGCTACAGAAAAAGAATTTTCCTTTGAGTTAACAACTGTCAGGCTTATACCGTTAACACAGATTGAGCCCTTTTCGACAGTGATGTTTCCGATTGAAGCATCATAGCTAATGGTATATTCCCAGCTACCATTCTTCTCAATTAATTCAGTGCAAATACCTGTTTGGTCTACGTGACCCTGAACAATATGCCCGTCAAGCCGGCCATTCATCTGCATACAGCGTTCCAGATTCAGCAGATCTCCTTCTTTAAGTTTACCGAGATTTGACTTATTTAAAGTTTCTGATATGGCTGTCACGGTATGTGTGCCTTCAGTAACTGCGACCACAGTTAAGCAGACACCATTATGAGCAACAGACTGATCTATTTTCAATTCGTTTGAAAGGTCAGATTCAATGATAATCTCAAGATTATCCTGATCCCTTTTCAGATTGGAGACCCTGCCAATTGTTTCGATGATGCCCGTAAACATTTTTTATATTCTAAGATTTAGTGCGATTTTCTGTTTTTATGCCAGGAAGATGTTATAGGAGTTTGATCCGTATTTGTGCTGGTACTGTTTTTTTGCGTCATAAACTCTGCCCCGATTAAAGCTGCAATCATTGCTTCTTCCTCATTTTCAGTACTCAGATATTCAGGGAGGAAGTACTTACCTACGAAATGTGTGTCAAACTTACCCGAAATAAATGCTTCATGCTGCATCACAAACTTCCCGAAAGCCAATGTGGTCTGAATTCCGGTGATGCGGTATTCATCTATCGCTCTGATCATCCGTACTATGGCTTCAGTCCGGTCTTTACCATAAGTAACCAGTTTCGCAATCATCGGATCATAATAAATAGGTATCTCCATACCCTGTTCAAAACCATCATCCACCCGTACTCCCGGTCCTTTTGGGGTGATATAGGTTTGGAGTTTGCCAATATCAGGAAGAAAATTATTTACTGGATCTTCGGCATAAACCCTTACCTCAATTGCATGACCCCTGATTTTCAGATCTTCCTGTTTGAAACTTAATTTCTCGCCTCTGGCTATTTTGATTTGTTCCTTAACCAGGTCGATGCCGGTGATCATTTCAGTCACCGGGTGCTCAACCTGTAAGCGGGTGTTCATTTCCAGGAAGAAATAATCAAGGTTCTCATCCAGAATAAATTCGACAGTTCCGGCTCCTGTATAATTGCAGGATCTTGCAGCATTTACGGCACTTTCACCCATTTTTTGCCTTAATTCTTCGCTCAGAATGGATGATGGAGCTTCTTCAACAACTTTCTGATGTCTTCTTTGAACTGAGCAATCACGCTCAAACAAATGCACAATATTGCCGTGATTATCGCCCAAGACCTGAATTTCGATATGCCGCGGAGATGATACATAACGTTCAATAAATACAGACCCATCTCCAAATGCCGAAGTGGCCTCAGATACAGCCAGATCCATTTGTTCGACAAAATCAGCAGGCTTTTCTACGATACGCATACCCTTGCCACCTCCACCGGCTGCAGCTTTGATGAGGATTGGAAAGCCGATTTCCTGAGCTCTTTTTTGAGCAATCTGAATATCTGTTACTGCCTCCTCTGTACCGGGAACCATCGGAATATTGTATTTCATTGCTGCAGCTTTTGCCGACAACTTATTTCCCATGATCTCCATCGCTTCAGGAGATGGTCCGATAAGTATCAAACCGGCTTCCTTTATCATTCTGGCAAAGGCCGCATTTTCTGAAAGAAAACCATAGCCCGGATGAATTCCCTGAGCACCTGTTTTGATACAGGCTGCTATAATTTTTTCTCCAGAAAGGTATGATTGAGAAGAGGGAGCGGGACCAATACAAACAGCTTCATCAGCATATCTTACATGCAGTGCATTACGGTCGGCTTCTGAGAATACCGCCACAGTTTTGATTCCCATTTCCCTTGCTGAACGCATGATGCGCAGCGCAATCTCTCCCCGGTTGGCTATCAGGATCTTTTCCATTTACAAAGGTATTTATTTAGGCGCTACGCTGATAGGTTTAATTCGAACTCAAAGTTTAATGCATTTTCTTCAAAACTTCAATGGTATATCCTAGTTGATCATCACTGATATCCAGATGTGTAACGAATCTGATCATTTGTTTGCCGAAGGTATTACACTTTACTCCATGATGTTTTAATTTTTCAACAAATTCATCCGGATTATGTTTTTTGTCGAGTTCAAAGATCACAATATTCGTGTCTGCTGGCATAATACTGCTTACAAATGGTAAACTGATTAGCGTTTCAGCCAGTGTTTTAGCATTCTTATGATCTATTTTCAGGCGATCAATATGATGATCGAGGGCATAGATTCCGGCTGCTGCCAGATAACCGGCCTGTCGCCAGCCGCCGCCCAACGCTTTACGAATCCTTCTTGCATGATAAATGGTTTCTCTGCTTCCTAAGAGCACAGATCCGACAGGGGCCCCCAGACCTTTTGATAAACAAACGGATATCCCGTCAAACATCCTTCCATACTCTTTGGGATCATCTCCCGATTCAGCTAAAGCATTAAATATTCTTGCTCCATCCAAATGCAGGTACATATTTTTTAACCGGCACAAATGGTAGATCGGTTCAATCTGATCAAGAGTATAAAAACTTCCACCACCACGGTTTACTGTGTTTTCAAGTACAACCAGGCTGCTTTTTGGATAATGAACATTATCAGGATTTATATGTGGTTCGATCAACTCGGCACTAAGTCTGCCCCGGTCGCCGTATAGCAAACGGACAGAAGCCATCGAATTATAGGCAATCCCACCACCCTCATAGCGGTAAACATGTGCGGTTTCGTCACATATCACTTCTTCCATTGGATTGGTAAAACGTTTGATCGCAATCTGGTTTGTCATAGTTCCGGAAGGACAAAAAAGCGCGTCTTCCATACCAAAGATGTCTGCAGTTTTCTCCTGCAATGCATTGACAGTTTCATCTTCTTCAAATACATCATCCCCAACCTTTGCACTATACATAGCCTCCAGCATTCCTGGTGTTGGCCGCGTAACAGTATCACTTCGCAGGTCAACAATCATTTTGTTCTCATTCATGCCTAAAATTATATTTTATCCTTGTCATAAGGAATTTTATTTCTCAGATTAAACATTTTCTATTCCAAATTTTTCATTACCACTGAAAAAGAGGAGATTGCCCTGATATTTAAATGTGTACTCTTGACAATTAGTATAAATTCATACATTTAGCTTTTTAAAAATATTTATAAACTATGATCATTATTGCAGATGGAGGGTCTACCAAGACCAATTGGTGTTTATTGAATAAATCTGGTCAAAAAATCTATTTTAATACCGAAGGATACAATCCATATTTTGTAAGCGCTGAGTA
This sequence comes from uncultured Sphingobacterium sp., assembly GCA_964524205.1. Classification (GTDB taxonomy): domain Bacteria; phylum Bacteroidota; class Bacteroidia; order Sphingobacteriales; family Sphingobacteriaceae; genus Daejeonella. The sequence continues at coordinate 3,988 of CAZGCG010000202.1, forward strand.
TATAATTAATTCGCTCAGGAAAGGATTACCAAGCGATCTCGATCTTGCTGATATTCATGAAGTGAATTATTATGGTGCCGGTTGTTCTACTGAAGATAAGGTGCAGATAGTTGAAGAGGCTATGTCTGCAGTTTTTAATAAAGCCAGTATTTATGTTGGACATGATCTTCTTGCTGCAGCACGGGCATTACTAGGTTTAGATAGTGGTTTTGCCGCTATTTTGGGAACAGGAACAAACACTGGTCTTTATAATGGTAAAGATATTTCATTAAATATTGATTCTGCAGCTTATATTCTTGGTGATGAGGGGAGCGGTTGTGATATTGGTAAAAAATTACTCACTGATTATTTAAGGGGGTACATGCCCGAAGTGGTCAGAGAGCGCTTTTGGGAAACCTATAAGCTTACTCCTGATGAAGTGACTGACAATGTCTATACCAAACCATTGGCAAATCGGTTTTGTGCGAGTTTTGCAAAGTTCGTATACGATAATAATGTTCATGCAGAATATTCACGGAATATTGTAAAAACATCCTTCGTTGATTTCTTCGAAAACCTGGTTACACATTATCCTAATTACAAGGATTATACATTTAATTGCATAGGTTCCGTCGGATATAATTTCAGAAATGTACTCGAGGAAACTGCCACAGAGTATGGTATGAAGGTGGGTAAAATCATCCGCTCTCCAATAGATGATCTTGTGCGTTATCATGTTGAACTGGCACCACGGATGCAGTCCGGATCAGATCAGGACTGACAACGGCTCTAATTTGCCCCGATGTCATTGCGGACTCGATTCGCAATGATCCGCAATCAGTTCTTATTTGTAAGATTTTTATTTTTCCTGCGATGCTTATTCTGAGGAGGCCTAAGTTTATCGGGCTCTCCCGCAACAACGCTGATATTGCCATCAACTTCAAGAATAGCAAGTTTGACATTTTTGTAAGTGTCAATTCCGTGTTCTCTGATTGCTTCTTCAAGCTCATCCATACTGATACTTTCCTGATGCAGGTGAGCTATATCAATCTTTCCATGATAAATGAGAATGACTGGTTTGCCTTCGACCATGTCCTTTATTGATGGCGAACGATACATTATCAGCTTCATGAGATAGTTTAAACTGAATAATACACTGGCCGCAACAATTCCTCCTGATAAGCTTGAATTGGATCCTACCATAGAGTTCTGTACCGAGTTACTGATCAAAACAATGAATACGAGATCTGTGGTTGAAAGCTGTGATAATTCTTTTTTTCCGAAGAACAGTATAGCCAATACCATAAAGAGGTACACCCCGATGCACCGTATGATAATATCCAGATAAGGATTGATATCCATTTTAGAAAGCTAAAGTTGATTGGCCAATTGAGGTCATCTTTGCTTCATGTTCAAGCAGCCATTTTTTACGCCATAATCCTGCAGAGAAACCTACCAGATCGCCATTGCTGCCAATTACGCGATGACATGGAACGGCTATCATCAGATTATTGCGGCCATTAGCCGATGCGATGGCACGTATGGCCAGTGGGTTTTTCATTCTTTTTGCTAAGGCTGCATAACTTATGGGTTTGCCGGCATCGATTCTCCTGAGTTCATCCCATACTTTTTGTTGAAAATCAGTGCCGGCCTGAGACATCGGAAAATCGAAATGCTTTCTTTTTTCTTCAAAATATTCTCTGAACTGCTCCTTTGCCATTTCCGATAGTTCATTCGGATTCTCCAAAGGTAGTTCAGCAGGAAAACCTATGGCGCATATCTCATATTCACTGGCCTCAATGACCATCTGTCCGATAGGGCTATTAAGTATTGAAAAAAACATGAGACAAAATACAAAGAATTATTCGATTCATTTATTGCACTGGAATCAATACCCGAAACTGAAAAGCAAATTCTATATTTGTTGCAATGGATTTATTGAATCAGGTTAAATTTCTGATCCGTAAGGAAATCATGCTTGAATGGCGTTCAAAATATGCTTTGAATGGTATTTTACTCTATGTGGTTTCAACAGTTTTTGTATGTTATCTGGCTTTTCGCGAGATAACAAGTCCGCCAACCTGGAATGCCCTCTTCTGGATCATTATGTTGTTCGCTTCAGTGAATGCAATCACCAAAAGTTTTATCCAGGAAAGCAGGGGAAGGCAGTTGTACTACTACACAATTACCAGTGCGCAGGCAATCATCATCTCTAAGATCATTTATAATATCTTTCTGATGCTTTTGCTCTCTGCTATCGCACTAGGTTTCTATACCCTGGTATTTAAAAATCTGCTGGGAGATCCACTATTCTATTTTTTTGCAGTTCTCTTGGGAAGTGTCAGTTTTGCATCTGTCTTTACGATGATTTCGGGGATTGCCTCCAAAGCAAACAATGCGGGGGGGCTCATGGCCATATTGAGTTTCCCGGTAATAATACCCCTTTTGGTGGTCCTGATTAAGTTATCGAAGAATGCAATGGACGGTTTGGACCGTTCGGTATCATATGATGAGATCGGTGTTCTGATAGCCATAAATATCATCGTGATCACTACATCTTTATTGTTATTTCCTTACCTTTGGAAGGATTAATTCAAGAACCTTATGAATAAAAACTGGTGGAAAATC
>CAZGCG010000203.1:0-6562 GCA_964524205.1 uncultured Sphingobacterium sp.
AGTTTAAAGAAGATGTTTGAAACTGCCGCTAAGGTCTATGAGCGCAGGAAAGCTGAGTTCAATCAAACCGAGCGTGCTATTCTAAACAGGGTTTTTGAGTTAACAGAACAATACAGAAGATTTTAATTCCAAATAATAAAATGAGAAAAAATATAGTAGCCGGTAACTGGAAAATGAATATGGGTCTGAATGAAGGCATAGCACTTTTCTCAGAAATTAGCGAATTGGTCAAAGCGGAAGTTAAGGGGAATCAGGGCGTGATTGTTTGTCCGCCTTTTATTCACATCAGCAGTCTGGCACAATCCCTAACAGCCAATGATAAAGTGAAAATAGGAGCCCAGAATTGCCATCAGTCAGATAGTGGTGCATTTACAGGTGAAGTTTCTGCCTCCATGCTTCATTCTGCAGGTGCGGCTTATGTTATTATCGGGCATTCTGAACGCAGACTTTATTTTTCAGAATCGAATGAAACTTTGGCTCAGAAGCTGGATGCAGTCTTAAAAAATGCACTTATTCCAATCTTTTGTATCGGAGAGACATTGGAACAGCGCAATGATGAGACGTATTTTGATGTGATCAAATCACAATTATCTGAAGCTGCTTTTCACCTTTCTGAAACTGATTTCAGTAAGCTGGTCATTGCCTATGAGCCGGTATGGGCCATTGGAACCGGCTTAACTGCAAGTCCGGAGCAGGCTCAGGAAATCCATTCCTATATTCGCAGGCTGATAGCCGATAAATTTAATCAAAGCCTTGCAATGGACCTGACCATCCTTTACGGAGGTAGTTGTAATCCTAAAAATGCTTCCGAATTGTTTGCACAGCCCGATATAGACGGAGGTCTGATTGGCGGGGCTTCTTTAAAAGCCCGCGATTTTGTAGACATCATCAAAGCCCTGGATCGCTAATGACATATTTAGAGCTCGATTTTACACTCCATTCTGCTGAGGAATTCCATAAAGATTTGCTGATCAATGCTTTGTCGGAGATAGGCTTCGACACCTTCGAAGATACCGAACAGGGATTTAAGGCCTATATCCCCGAGCCGGATCTGGTCCATGGTAAACTAGAAAACATAGCCGGAGACTTTGCCGATATGTTCCTTTTTACGTATGTCCTGAACAAAATTCCACATCAAAACTGGAATGAAGTATGGGAAAGTAATTTTGAACCGATACAGGTCGCCGGTAAATGCTATATCAGAGCTACATTTCATAAAGCCCATCCTGAATTTGAACATGAGATCGTCATAGATCCCAAAATGGCTTTTGGTACCGGGCATCATCAAACTACGGCATTGATGATGGAATTTATGCTGGAAGAGGAATTTCAGGGCAAAAAAGTACTTGATATGGGCTGCGGGACCGGTATTCTTGCAATTCTGGCGTCTAAACTAGGAGCGAAGGAAGTATTGGCGATTGACTATGATGAGATCTGTTATGAAAGCACGATAGAAAATTCAGAACTCAATAAGATCAGCAATATAAAAGCCCTTAAAGGTTCAAAGGAAGTGATTCCTGATCAGAAATTCGATATCATTCTGGCAAATATTAACCGGAATATTTTGATCGATCAGATGGAGACTTATGCAGGGGTTTCCATGCCCGGAACCTTAGTCTTTCTGAGTGGCTTTTATTTGGATCCCGATCTGGAAATTTTGAAAGAAAAATGTGAAAGCCTTGGATTCAGCTATTTACAGCATAAGGAATTAAATAATTGGGTTGCTGCCAGATTCAGGTTTCATTCCTGATCTATATTGAGTTTAGTTTTTTAGCAATAACGAAAATATATTATCTTTATATTTAATTACTGTTTGTTTTTATCCGTTCAATGTAGAAAATTCACCTTTTCTACAATTTCTACGTCCAAGATCCCTGTTTTATTATTCTCCAGTTTAGATCTGTTAGAAAATAAATTAATATAAAATACAATAATTTATTCCTTGGAATGGAACTTAAACATGAAATATACGTTTAACAAGTGTGATTGCTATAAAGCATGATTTTTTTTCATCCGCATAATGAATCTTATCCTCAAGTATTAATCATGAGATAATAGAATTAATATTTGAGAAAGAATTCTGTCTTCATTTACAATAATTATTGAAAAAAACCGATTATAATAAGAACATACCTATCTATCTACCTATAAAAACAATACAATGAAAGAATTAAGTAAAAAAATACGCTTATTGCGGCATCAGAAGAGCTGGAGCCAGGAGGACGTTGCTAAGCGTTTAAAAATTTCAATTCCGGCTTTCTCTAAGATAGAAACCGGTATTACTGATGTAGATGTATCCAGACTCGAAGAAATAGCCCAAATATTTGACATGAGTTTAGTTGAATTATTAACATTCAATGATTCCGAAGAGCAGGAGAAACATAACTCAGATCTTGAGGACTTAACTGTAAAGCTTCATGAACGCGAGATAGAGCTCCTTGAAATGCAAAAGAAGATCATCGAATTGTATGAAGAGCTTCGAAAAGTAAAAGCATAGTATTAAAAAAGTCCCGCATGATCGGGACTTTTTGATTTAATATAACTAACTGTCCGTAGAGTTAGCGCAGCGCTCTACGGATTATTAAATGAAAAAGAGTCTTCAGACTCGCTTCTTACTTTTCTTACTGTCCGTAGAGTTAAGCGCAGCGTCTCTACGGATTATTAAATGAAAAAGAGTCTTCAGACTCGCTTCTTGTTGTCCGTAGTTTAGCGCAGCGCTCTACGGATTATTAAATGAAAAGAGTCTTCAGACTCGTTTCTCAAAAATACCACTCACTCACTACAAAGACCGTTCAATAAATTAATTCAAATAATCGCTACTGCCCCCGTATATTCAATCTTATGTTCAAACATTATTACAATCGCAGAACATAGCTAAAATTTCAACCATGTCAGATAGGGGTTTTCAGATCAGGGATCAATATGCTGTTCATTTCATTACCTGTTCTGTAGTAGAATGGGTAGATGTTTTTAGCAGAAAAATGTATGCAGACATTTTAATAGATAGCTTAAAATTTTGCCAGGACAATAAAGGCTTGAATATTCATGCATGGTGTATTATGAGTAATCATATCCACCTGATCATATCCACAAATGGCATCACCAAACTTTCTGATGTAATCAGGGATTTTAAGAAGTTCAGTTCAACAGCAATTGTTAATGCGATAAAGGACAATCCACAAGAAAGTAGAAAAAACTGGATGCTATGGATCTTTAAAAAGGCTGGTGAGTATAACAAGCGAAACAAAACTTACCAATTTTGGCAACAGGACAATCATCCTGTTGAATGCTCAACAGAAGAAATAGTAAAATCAAGAATGATTTATTTACATGAAAATCCGGTAAGGGCCGGGATTGTAAGATTTGAACAGGACTATCTTTATTCCTCTGGAATTGATTATTATGGAAATGGGAAAGGTTTAATTGATATTGCTTTTATATAGGAAGTGGAGTTGGGGGACTCCTGAATATTTGCTATGTAAACACCTTGTTTTAACAGCGGACTGTGCAGGAGGAGTCAGGAGACTCCTCACCATTAGGCAATCCGTAGAGACGCTGTGCTTAACTCTACGGACAGTACAGACTCCTCACCATTGGACAATCCGTAGAGACGCTGCGCTTAACTCTACGGACAGTAAGGTACAGTAAGAATCATTCGTTTAAGCTGGTATATTTTGCGTCTCTGCGTCTTAGCGAGAGCCTTATTTAAAGAGTTTCCGCATCGTAGCATGCCTTTTACCGAAAGTAGCTCCCGTAGCTTCATGAATGGATAGCATCTTGTCGTTAAAATCACCAACCCATGATAATTCCAGCTCAACATACTGGTTCAAAGGGAGCACATATTCTTTGAGTTTGATGAATAATGCCGATTCTAAGCCGTGTTTCTGGAAGGCTTTCTTCGTACCCATCACCACTGCCCGCATCCGGTTTACCCCTTTCCAGCGATAGTAGAGGAATTTCAGTTTTTCTATTAAACCGAGTTTGCCATTAAAGCTTTTGATCATTTGATTCGCATCCGGGAGGATCACAATCACAGATGCCGGTTCATTATTGATGTATGCGAACCAGATCAGCTTCTCATCCATCACCGTTTTCATTTTATTGAAAGTTTCCAAAATTCCTTTGGTTTGCAGCGGGACAAAGTTTTCAAAATCCTGCCAGGCATCATTGTATATTTCAGCAAAATCCTTTGCAAAATCCTCCAGCTTCTTCACTTCAAGGTGTTTGAAGGTATAACCCGGTTTATTGGCAACCCATTGGGCGATCTTGGTAAACCGCTCCGGAAAGGGTTTATATACCTCAAGGTGATTTGTAATTTGCTCATAAAGCGTTTTAAAACCATATCCCTCAAAAAGCTCTTTATAATAGGGGTGATGGTAATTCATTCCGTAAGAAGGAGTGGTAAATCCTTCGATCAGGAGTCCCCAGAAGCTGTCATTTTCACCGAAGTTAATCGGACCATCCATCGCCTTCATGCCCTTTTCTGTCAGCCATTTTTCGGCAGTGCTGAACAGCAGCTTAGCTGCTTCAGGATTATTGGTACATTCAAAAAATCCAATTCCTCCGGTAGGCTGTTCGGGTTGATAAGCCTTTTTCTCATTTACGAATGCCGCTATTCTTCCGATTAAAGCCCCCTCATCTGATTTTAAAACCCATCGGGTGCATACACCATGCTTATGCAGCTCGTTCTTTTCGGGATCGAAAACAGCTTCAATATCCTTATCTAGCGGGCAAACCCAATGAGGGTCATTCCTGTAAATTTCGCGCGCAACTTCCAGAAATTCGCTCGCAGTTTTCTTATTCTTGACTTCGGTTAAAAGCATCGTGTAAAGGGGGTAAAATAAAAAAAGCATTCAGAGAACTGAATGCCTGAATATTAGGGCTGTAATTCCTTAAAAATCGTCATCATCGTCGTCGAAATCATCGAATGCCGGAATATCATCGTCGAGCGGAAGATCAAATTCATCTTCATCATCAAGAATAGGACGAATCGGTTCTATCGGTTCAGACAAATGGGTCTTTTTCTTATCGGGACTTTTTGATCCCCCGCTTTTTGTTACTTTTTTTGGCGACTTCATTGGTGCAAATTACACGTTTTTAGTTTTAATATTATGTTCTTATAAATTTAACAAGATTTTGAAATTCCAAACCTCTTTTTTAATTTTTATTTCTTTACTGTTTTACTCGCTCTGATCACCAATGATATTGCTTTCGGAAACCAGCTCAGTTAGCTGTGGAAGATCTTTTGTTGAATTAATTCCAAAATAATCCATAAAGAGGCCACTGGTAGCATAAAGCAGCGGTTTTCCAACAGTTTCCGACTTTCCTGCGATACTGATCAGCTCCTTTTCGAGCAATTTCTGTACCGTATAATCGCAATTTACACCCCTGATCTGCTCAATCTCCAGCTTCGTAACCGGCTGTTTATAAGCAATGATCGAGAGTGTTTCCAGCGCCGCCTGACTCAGTTTCTTCTTAGAACGCTGAATCTGCAGCTGATTGATCACCGGATAAAACTCCTTCCGGGTCAGAAACTGATAGCCTCCATTCAATTGAACCAGCTCTATAGCCAGATTCAGGTCCAGGTACTTCTGCCTGATCTGCTCAATCAAAGCATTGATTGCGGCTATTGAGATCTGTTCCTCCTCACTAAGCTCTGCCAAAACCTGCTGTATTTCCTCTGCAGAAATACTCTTTTCAGAAGCAAAAATCAAAGCTTCGATGAAAGGTTCAGGCTCTTTAAAACTCATGGACAAACATAACATATTGCGATTCAAACGAAAAAAAAATCTTTAAATAAATGTTGTTTTTCTTATTGAGAGCCTGCTTTTTCCATTTTCTTAAAAATAATTCAAATCCATTCCAATCCGGGCCTCGTAGGTCAAAGCAATCAACAGAACATTTAAAATTATTCTCAGACATGGAAAACGTAACAAAAAAAGATGAGCAGATTATTCTGCAAAAGCAGGATATCTTATCGGCACCGCTACAGCGCCGGTCCTTCCTTCGCTATGCCGGAGCCGGAGCAGCCGGAATCGCATTACTCGCAGCAGGCTGTAAAAAAGACGGAATGATGATCGATGATTCTGCAGGCGTAAATTTGGGCAGCGGCGATGTAGGCATCCTGAATTATGCTTATGCTTTGGAGCAACTGGAAGCCGCATTTTATATCAAAGTAGCCTCCTCATTCTATTCCGGGATTACCGAAGCCGAACGCTCATTGCTTTCGGATATCAGGGATCATGAGATCGCTCACCGCGAATTTTTTAAGAATGCATTGGGTTCAAATGCGATCCCCGGTTTAGAAGTCGATTTCTCAATGATCAATTTCAGCAGCCGCGATAGTGTGCTGGCAACTGCCAAAGCGTTCGAAGACCTGGGTGTTTCTGCCTATAATGGAGCAGGGGTTTTAATTAAAGACGCAAACTACCTGACCCTTGCCGGTAAAATTGTTTCTGTAGAAGCCCGTCATGCGGCATTGATCCGCGACCTGATCAGCAATGGAAGTTTTGCAAACTCTGAAGTGATCGATAATAACGGACTCGATAAATCCCGTCTTCCT
>CAZGCG010000204.1:0-6545 GCA_964524205.1 uncultured Sphingobacterium sp.
GAAATGAATATGAATACCGGTCGAAATCGGTGCATCGGACAAATGGAAGAAGACCTGGGGCAATATGATCATACAACTGGTCCGACTGGCTTTGTTCATGGGGCAGCAATGATGATCAGGAAGGAGGCAATTAACAAAGCCGGACTAATGCCTGAACTATTTTTTCTGTATTATGAAGAAATGGATTGGTGCGAGAAGATCAAAAAAGCCGGATATGAAATCTGGATTGAACCCAAAGCTGCAATTTATCATAAGGAGTCTATGTCTGTTGGAAAGAAGAGCCTTCTAAAAGAATATTTCATGTGCAGGAACAGGATTCTGTTTATACGAAGGAACGCACCCTGGTTTTCCAGAATTATATTTTACTTTCATTTTCTATTATTAGTTAGTCCGAGAAACCTTCTTGGATATTTATTGACTGGAAATATTGCTCATGCAAGGCAGTTTTTAAGAGGAATCTGGTGGAATTTTACAAATGGAACAGAAAGCAGAGAATTGGGGTACGAAGAGACCCGATAGCTATCGGGTTGACAATGTGAAATGGACGATCTATTTAAATTTAACAACGGTGTCATCCCGATCCGCTCTTCGCGGGAGGGAACTTAGCCGTCTTAATAAGTTTAAATATTGGAAAGGTATATTAAAAGCAATGAGGTCCCTCCTGCGTCGGGATGACAACAGGAGTTGACAGTCGATAATTAATAATGAGCAAGAAGATCTAATTCATTAAAAACAATTTAAATCAAGTCAGAATTTACTGACAACAGGCAACTAACAACTGACAACTGAAATATGGAAATCATCTTCTGGTTCAGCCTATTCATCATAGTCTATACCTATTTGGGATATGGATTCATTTTGTATTTAATGCTGCGCATCCGAAGGTTTTTTTTTGGCAAACGACCACAGGTTTTCTATGAGCCTGATCAACTTCCTACCTGCGCGCTGCTTATTGCTGCCTATAATGAGGAAAATTTTATATCTGAAAAAATTAGAAATACACTAGCTCTGGAATATCCTGAGGGAAAGCTTGAACTGATTTTTATTACTGATGGTTCTACTGATAGAACGCCTGAAATTTTAAAGGAATACCCACAGATTAAACTGCTTCATCAGAACGAAAGAAAAGGCAAAGTCGCAGCCATCCATCGTGCAATGGAACATATAAAAACAGAGATAATTATTTTTACTGATGCTAATACCCTATTAAATAAAGATGCATTGATTAATATCTCTAGACATTATGCCGATGAGAAGATCGGTGCTGTTGCAGGTGAGAAAAGAGTCCATTCTGATGAAAAAGCTGATGCGGGTTCTGCAGGGGAAGGTTTTTACTGGAAGTATGAATCTTTACTAAAAAAGTGGGACTCCGAACTTTATTCAACAATTGGTGCAGCCGGAGAATTATTCAGTGTACGAAGCAATTTATATTCACCAGTATCGGATGATACAATTTTAGATGATTTTATGATCTCTATGCTGATTGCAGAAAAAGGATACCGAATTGCCTATGAGCCTGAAGCTTTTGCCATCGAGACTGCTTCAGAAAATATTTCAGAAGAATTAAAACGAAAGGTTCGTATAGCTGCGGGTGGTATACAATCCATAGTAAGGCTAAAAGCTTTGCTTAATATTTTCAGACATGGTTTGTTAAGTTTTCAGTATATCAGCCACCGTGTACTTCGCTGGACCATCACACCCTTTCTATTAATTATTGTATTAATTCTAAACATTCTGATCTGCCTTCAAAACCCCGGAATCATCTTCTATTTTTTGCTCATTGGGCAAATACTTTTCTACTTGTTAGCCTTATTGGGAATGGAGTTTGAAAAGAAGGAATTGCGCTTTAAAGTATTTTTCATCCCCTATTATTTTTGTGTGATGAACTATGCCGCAATAGCAGGTCTAAAACGTTATTTGGGAAATCAGCAAAGTGCTATCTGGGAAAAAGCGAACAGAAAAAATGTAATCTAACTAAAAGGGATTTAAGGATTGTTGCTGATAGATTAAATTTAGTATTACCATTGTATGATGATTATGCTATTTTAGTGGACACTTATATTTAATTGCTGCAGTAACAAGGGTTATTCTGCCTAAAAACCAATGGTTACAGAATTCTAAATTAATTTTTTAAACAACAAAATTTCAACATTAGGTCACAGGTTTAAAAATGGCTACGAAAAGGGGTAAAGATAACAGGACTGACAATTCAAAAATGCAAATTTCCAAACCGGATTTTTTTTCAGGCAAGGTTGAATTGCTCCTGGTTTTGTTTTATCTCGGAGTAGATTTAATCCCACAATTAGGTTCAATTGAAATAATGGGTCCTCAATGGCTCTATCTTGCTATTCTCAATCTGATTTCTATTAGTTATATAACATTAAAGCATAGAACAGCGCTTGGTAAGCTATATGATTTATTGTCGAAAAATACGATAAGCCTGCTTTATATCACCGTATTTGTATTGTGTGGTGTTTCAATTATTTTTGCCCTAAATCCCACAGAGTCCCTTGTAGTTTACAGCAGATTCATCACTACACTTCTCTCCTTTTTTATCATTGGCACTCTCATTTATTGTTGTCCAAAAAACGTAAACATAATTTTTCAGGCAGTCTCTATTGTAACTTTAATTCAATGCATTTATTTCCTTAAATATTATGTACAAAACATTGGTACTGCCTCTGTAGATACCCTGATCTTAAGCCTTTCCGGAAATGCAGGAAATAAAAATGTTTTGGCTGCAAGTTTTGTAATTAAGTCGCCAATTATTATTTATTGTGTATTTCAATCTTTTTCCTGGTGGCGAAATATTATTAATATTATTTCCTTAATTCTACTTGCAATTCTAATTTTTCTACTAAATGCAAGAGCGGCATATTTAGGTTTTTTTATTCAATTATTACTGTTCTCAGTATATCTTTTGACTAATTATAAAATTTATGGCAAGATAAAAACTGTACGCTATTTTATTTCCATTCTAATTCCAATACTGATAGGGCTATCAATCTCACAATATCTTTTTATTCAAGCATCTAAAAATGCAGAAGCAAGTACTTATGGCACTATCGATAAGCGTTTAGCAACGCTGTCTGACCATAGTGAGTCTTCTTCTAGTGCTAGGCTTTTTTTCTGGAATAATGCCCTGAAGCAGATAAAAGAAAACCCTTTAACGGGATGCGGATATGGAAATTGGAAAATCGAATCGGTTAAATATGAGTATGGGTTTTACAATGATTTCAACTATTCAAAACATGTACACAATGACTTTCTGCAAATGGCAGCAGAGGCCGGAATTCCCGCAGGAATTCTATTTCTTTCTATTTTTCTGTTGGCTCTTATCTACACAATAAAAGTAGTCCGGTCAGATGCAAGTCAGGAAATAAAATTACTTAGCATTATTTCCTTAATGGCATTAGCAGGATATTTTACCGATGCGACATTTAATTTTCCAGCAGAGCGCCCTGTAATGCAGGTTTATTTCGCATTCTTTCTGGCATTAAATGTAATACTATATTTAATTGCAAAACCAGGAGAAAACAACAAACAGCAGGGACCCAACATTAGGCTTATAACTTTAGCAAGCGGCATAATTCTGACAATTGCCTCAATTTATATATCCTGGCAGGTATATCAGTCCATGCGAGTTCAAACACTAACTCATTTTAACTTTGGAACCGCCCAGCCTGGTGTTACCTGGATGGATGTGAATCCAAGATTTCCATCTATACCTAATATTGCCGAGAACAATATACCGATCAATGATATCAAGGCCTGGTACTTATTCCGCTCTCAGAAATTTGATGAAGCCCTGTACCTATTGAATCAGGATAAAAACGCTAACCCATATTCCATGTCAAAAGAATGGCTGAAAGCTTCCATTTATACCTCCAGAGGCATGATTGACAGTGCACACTATTATTCAAAAAAGGGCTTTTTTATCCGGCCAAGAAACCTTTCATTGTTCAATATAATATCGAGAACCAGCGTACCTTTAAATGATACAACAACAATACAAAAGGCATTCAAGGAATATAAAAAATACCGGGATGAACCTCATGCCTGGAAAATATATATGAGAAGCTTATTTGCTGTACATTATGACAGAACAGAATTACTGCAATTGGCAGATAGTTTAGCTAAGGTATACCCTAACGATAGTGAAATACAACATACCCGGTTTTTTATAAGGGCAGGATTTGCAGGTATGAGGAGAGATTTTCCGGATGCGCTGGAAAATTTATTGGGAATTATGAAACTCAATCCGAACGATTATGAGAACATGGAAAACATCGGAATTACCTATTACTTTTTGAAGGATTATAATTCGGCCGCATCCTATTTCAAAAGAGTTGTTGATGCAAGAGTCTATCCAAATGGTAAATCAGAATTCTACCTTGGAAACTGTTTATTACAACTTGGAAGAAAGGAGGAGGCCTGTAAATACCTTTATGTAGCCTCCAATAGGAATTATCAGGGTGCTGCTATCCTTTTCAATAAAAACAATTGCACCCTAAATACACAAAAACAATAGCAATAGAATTTGTCTGTATTATCTTAAGGCAATGCATATTGTCCTTACCGAATTCCACACTATTCTTTTTTTACTTAATTTGCCATCTCAATCATTCAAAGCATAAAAAATGAATAAAAAGGTATCGCTTTGGCTAGTATTACTTATCGTTTGGATTTTTTCAATAATTACCCTGATGTTTGGCTGGGCAGTAGGTTATATTCATGAAGGTGGACACTTGATTCAGGGAAATACACGCTCGGTTATCCTGGCTATTGCGAAGTTCCCGACACTGGTTGATGTCAGCATTAAGCAGATCTTATCGAAACCTCCATTAATCCTTAATGATCGTTACCCTGAAATTTCGGGACTTAAGCCTGATGATAAAAATTACGTCGACAGTAACTTTCTCTTTCTTTCTGCCTATGATAAAGAAGCCGGGCATTCAGGTTTTAAACTGATCCGGCTCAGCGACCAGAAGGTTTTGCATCGCTGGGTTCCTGACATCAATGAAATAATGAAAATCAGGGACAAAGGAAGACCTCTTTCTGAACAAAGTAATAAAGGAAATATCGTTTTCTGGCACCCCTTGCCGTCTGAGGATGGTTCGGTGGTATTCAATACCGAAGATCGTGCCCTGGTTAAAATTGATAAAAATTCCAAAATCCTTTGGAGCCTGGATGGTATTTTTCATCACTCACAGGAGAAGGATGCTGATGGGAATATATGGGCTTCCTCAGTGATGAAAAAAAATTCAGACTACCTTTCCCGCTTCTTTGAAGATTACCGTGATGATGCACTGGCAAAAGTATCCCCAGATGGAAAATTACTCTACAAAAAATCGATCACAGATATTCTGCTTGAAAACGGCTACCGCGGACTCCTTTTCGGAATAGGACCGATGGAGCGGGATCCTCTGCATTTGAATGATATTCAGCCTGCTTTGAGTAGCACAGAATACTGGCAAAAAGGCGATTTGCTGGTTAGCATCCGGAATAAGAGTACTGTTTTTCTTTACAGACCTTCTACCAACAAAATTTTATGGCTCAAAACCGGCCCATGGCTCAATCAGCATGATGCCAATTTTGTAGACGATAGCCGGATCAGCATTTTCGGAAATAATATTATTAGAAATAAAAATTATGACTTCATCGACGGGCACAACGAGGTCTACATTTTTGATTTCAAAACAAATGAAACCTCAACTCCTTACACCGCTTTTCTCAGTAAAGCAAAAGTGAAGACAATGACCGGAGGACGCTCGGAAATACTTTCTAACGGCGATGTATTTATAGAGGAAACAGATTTCGGGAGGATGCTAAGAGGTAGTAATAGCCAATCTATATGGCAATATGTTGAACGTGTGGATCAAACATCGGCAGCAGTATTGGGCTGGAGCAGAATTATTGCACCAACAACGTTTAATAGTTTTAAATTTATAAAGAATTAAATTTCAAATATGGCATTTCTAAGTTTCACCTTAGCCTATATAGGCCCCGGAATGGGAGGTGGTTTCATCGCTGCTGTTGTTGGTATTCTGATATCAATTTTCCTTGCACTATTTGCGATTCTATGGTATCCGTTCAAAAAAATCATTGCAAAATTTAAAAAGAAAAAAGAAGAGTAATGGAGCTGGTCGCGATCATTTATCTTTTTATTGTTTTCATGCTGATTGCCTGGGCTGCTGATACTATTCCTTTTATTAAAACTGCTAAGCTTATTTCAGGCCTTAGTCAATCCTCACTGAAAACAATACAATCTGAAGAGATGGACGATTCAGCCAAACAAGGCATTCTACTCCGCAATTCCCTCGGAATAATGAAGCATTCAATCCTGATTATTTTATTTACCGCAGTGCTCATCGCATTGCTAATTCTCTTTTTAAAAATAAGTGTATTTATCAGCCCTTTGAATTTTGACTATCTGAGCAATTACCTGATCAGCCTGAGCGGCATTTTACTGTCCATTGTAGCGTTTCTGTCGTATTTTTTACTAAAGAAATTATATGTCAGATTTAGGATATAGCTTTTCATCA
>CAZGCG010000205.1:0-6436 GCA_964524205.1 uncultured Sphingobacterium sp.
AATTATTTGCCATGCAACTCGATCCAGAAAAATTCGTTTCAGAAGGTCTTACCTATGACGATGTACTTTTAATCCCCGCTTATTCAGAAGTTTTACCCCGTGATGTAGACACCAGTTCTTATTTCACCCGGAAAATCAAACTCAATGTTCCTATCGTTTCGGCAGCCATGGACACGGTAACCGAATCAGTAATGGCAATCGCGATTGCTCAGGCCGGTGGTATTGGCATGCTGCATAAGAACATGAGTATTGCATTACAGGCAGATGAGGTAAGGAAGGTAAAACGTTCAGAAAGCGGTATTATTCAGGACCCTGTTACGCTTGATGAGGGAGCTTTGATCTCTGATGCCTTTCTGATCATGAAAGATTACAAGATCGGGGGGATTCCGGTCATCAATGCCGACAGGAAATTGGTTGGGATTATTACGAACAGAGATCTTCGTTTTCAAAAGGACATGAAGAAGCCTGTGAGGGAGGTGATGACCAGTTCAAACCTGATCACTGCACCTGAGGGAACTACCTTAACCCAGGCAGAAGAAATTCTACAGGATTATAAAATAGAAAAGCTTCCGGTAGTAGATAAAGATGGTCGTTTAAGCGGACTGATCACTTTTAAGGATATTCAGAAATTTAAAAATTTCCCCAATGCCTGTAAGGATGAGCATGGCCGTTTACGGGTTGGGGCTGCAGTAGGCGTTACTCCCGATACCATAGAACGTGTGGATGCACTAGTAAAGGCAGGTGTAGATGTTATTACCATTGATACGGCACATGGTCATTCCCGTGGAGTTATTGAAAAACTAAAAGAAGTAAAAGCGAAATATCCTGATCTTCAGGTTGTTGTGGGGAATATTGCTACCGGCGAAGCTGCCAAAGCCCTTGCCGATGCCGGAGCAGATGCGGTTAAGGTGGGTATCGGTCCGGGTTCAATTTGCACTACCCGTATCATTGCAGGTGTGGGCGTTCCTCAATTATATGCTGTTTATGAATGTGCCAAGGCTTTGAAAGGCCGTGGCATTCCGGTGATTGCCGATGGCGGCATCAAACAGACCGGAGATATAGCAAAAGCCATTGCAGCCGGAGCAAGTTCGATTATGGCGGGTTCATTATTTGCGGGGGTTGAAGAATCACCGGGTGAAACGATCATTTATGAGGGAAGAAAGTTCAAGTCATACCGTGGTATGGGATCAATTGAAGCGATGGAGAAAGGATCGAAAGACCGCTATTTCCAGGATGTGGAAGATGATATCAAAAAGCTGGTTCCAGAAGGGATTGTTGGCAGGGTTGCATTTAAAGGTTCACTTTCTGAGGTGATGTACCAGCTGATCGGCGGACTCAGAGCCAGTATGGGTTATTGCGGTGCTGCAACAATTGATGATCTGCAAAATGCCCGCTTCGTGAAGATCACAGCCGCAGGAATGCGGGAAAGTCATCCGCATGATATTACTATTACGAAGGAGGCACCGAATTACAGCAGATAAGCTCATTAAAGCTTTAAGCTAAAAGCTAAAAGCCGAAAGCCAAATAAAGTATTGAGTACAAATCGTGCTGTACTCAATACTCAATACTCACTACTCAATACTATATGAAAGCTATCTCCGTCTTCTGTGGTTCCAATTTTGATGGTAATCCGGTCTTATTAAAAGCCGTAAATGATCTTGCTGATGCAATGGTTGAAAAGGACATTTCCCTGGTCTTTGGCGGCGGCAGGGTAGGCGTGATGGGTCTGATCGCAGATGCGGTGCTGAGACGAGGTGGGAAAGCGATTGGTGTAATTCCGCAATTCCTGATGGATAAGGAAGTGGGCCATACCGGACTTACTGAATTGATTATCACCGAAAATATGCATCAGCGTAAGCAAAAGATGGCTGATCTTTCGGATGGGGTGATTACATTGCCCGGGGGCTTTGGAACTATGGAGGAGTTTTTCGAGGTTTTGACCTGGTTGCAGCTTGGAATTCATGGAAATCCGATTGGTCTGCTGAATGTAGATGGGTTTTATGACCCCTTATTGTTGCAAATTGACCTCATGGTGGAGAAAAAATTCCTCAAACCCCTGAATCGTGAATTGGTGCTCTCAGATCATGATCCAAAATCCTTAATCGAACGAATGGAGAAATTTGACTCAAAACCTGATGATGTTTGGTTCAGGGACAGAAATTTAACCTGAGCAATACTTTCCTGTATTTTTTCGAGTTTATATTAGAGCAAAAGAGGATAAATGGAATGATTTTTGTAGTACTAAATTCATCAAATTATTTTCGTTAAATCCTTAAAAATCAGCTAAATTTTGCTTCTAATTAACAATTAGCTGGCAGATTTTGTTTAAATTTGCAGACTTTTATAAAGGAGTATTTATTCATAAATGAGACAACTCAAGATAACCCAATCCATTACCAACCGTGAATCACAGTCCCTGGACAAGTATTTACACGAGATTGGTAAAGTAGACTTAATAACCGCAGAAGAAGAGGTAATATTAGCACAAAAGATCAGAGAGGGCGATCAGGCTGCTCTTGAGCGTTTGACAAAAACCAATTTACGTTTCGTAGTTTCTGTAGCTAAACAATATCAAAATCAGGGTCTGACTCTGGGAGATTTGATCAATGAAGGAAATCTTGGTTTGATCAAAGCTGCCAAACGTTTTGATGAGACCAAAGGTTTTAAATTCATTTCGTACGCGGTTTGGTGGATTCGTCAATCCATCTTACAGGCAATTGCTGAGCAATCCAGAATCGTTCGTTTACCTTTAAACCAGGTAGGATCTTTAAGTAAGATCAGTAAAGCATTCTCGAGATTGGAACAGGAATTTGAGCGTGAGCCTTCTCCTGAAGAATTAGCAGATAACCTGGAAACCACAGTTGAAA
Source organism: uncultured Sphingobacterium sp. (assembly GCA_964524205.1). GTDB lineage: Bacteria > Bacteroidota > Bacteroidia > Sphingobacteriales > Sphingobacteriaceae > Daejeonella. The sequence goes on from CAZGCG010000205.1 coordinate 2,868, forward strand.
AGATATCTGATACTTTGAGTAATTCAGGTCGCCATGTTTCTATGGACGCTCCTTTTGTTCAGGGTGAGGAAAACACTTTATTGGATGTACTAGAGAACAGCGATCCGAATACAGACAGTAACCTGATCAATGAATCTTTATCTGAAGAGATCAAACGTTCATTATCGACCTTAACTGAACGTGAGCGCGAGATTATTGTGCTTTTCTTCGGACTCAGTACCAATCATCCCTTATCACTGGAAGAAATTGGCGAGAAATTCAACCTTACCCGCGAGCGTGTGAGACAGATTAAGGACAAAGCTTTACAGCGTCTGCGTCATACATCCAGAAGTAAAATATTGAAATCATATCTGGGATAAAAAATCCTTAACTATGTAAATGAAAAGATTGGGTCTATGATCCGATCTTTTTTATTTTTGAAGCAAATTATTCTAAAAACATGCTAAACGTATACGAGAACGAGTTCAATAGCTGGATCGACAAAGAGAAAAAAGCAATAGAACTGATAAATGTAGTTGGTAAGCTTTGGTTTGACCGTTCAATAGAACTCCTGCTCTTCAGGAAGCCACTTTTTGATATCGGTAGCAGTGAAATTCTCGCACATCATCAGTATGCCAGGACCATTGTCAGTAAGAATATTTCAATTTATGAGACATTGGCTATTGCTCAGGCAATTGCGAAGTCTAATCTGGCGCCTTCCCGTATTGATATTGGTCGCTTAGCTGCCGAATGGATCGATGCGGATGGGAAGTTTTCGAGTATTGAAGATTTTGTTATCAAAAATCTGAGTCACCACATCGGCAAGGACAAAATTAAAATGCAGTCGAGGGATGTGGTTCTCTATGGTTTTGGCCGCATTGGCAGGATTGCCGCACGTGAGCTGGTAATGCAGGCAGGAAAGGGAGAGCAATTACGTCTCAGGGCTATAGTTACCCGTTCTTACAGTGATGAAGACCTGATCAAACGTGCCGATCTTTTGAGAAATGATTCGGTACATGGTCCGTTTTTAGGGACTATCACCGAAGATTTTGAAAAAAAGGCCTTAGTGATTAATGGTCAGCTTATTTTCATGATCGCAGCCAAAGATCCAGCTGAGGTTGATTACACAAGCTATGGTATCAGCAATGCACTGCTGATTGATAATACCGGGGTATTACGCGACAGGGAAGGACTTGGGAAGCACCTTGCATCCAAAGGGATTGAGCGTGTACTTTTAACAGCTCCAGGCAAGGGGGATGTTCCTAATATTGTTTTTGGGGTAAATCAGTACGATTTTAATAAAGAGGAGACTATTTTTTCGGCGGCTTCATGTACTACCAATGCGATAGTACCGGTATTGAAGATCATTCAGGATGCCTTTGGGATTGAAAAGGGCCATATTGAAACGGTACACAGCTATACCAACGACCAGAACCTGCTTGATAATTATCATAAGAAATACCGCCGGGGTCGCTCGGCAGCCTTAAATATGGTGATTACCGAAACCGGGGCTGATAAAGCGGTTGCTAAAGTATTCCCTGTTTTAGAAGGTAAATTAACAGGTAATGCGGTAAGGGTTCCAACTCCTGATGTATCGCTTGCAATTCTAAACCTGACCCTGAATACTGAAGTGACGAAATCTGCAATTGAAAAAGTATTGAAAGAGGCTTCACTTTTCGGTGATATGGTTGAACAGCTTGAATATTCGATCTCTAATGAGCTGGTATCAAGTGATGTGATTGGCAACAGTCATGCTTCTATTGTAGATGGGCCGGCAACTATCTTATCAAAAGACGGACGGTCAGCAGTGATCTATGTCTGGTATGATAATGAATATGGTTATACCCGTCAGGTTGTTAGATTGGCAAAATCGCTGGCGGGGGTGATACGGTTAACGTATTATTAATTGGGAATAGGGAATGGGAAATGGGGACCCGATAGCTATCGGGTAGGAAATAGGGAATGGTAATTGGGGCCCGATAGCAATCGGGTAGGAAATAGGGAATTGAGAATACTTCCCATCTCAACCCTGCACCATCCATAAGTCACCTTTTGCCCACAAATTTTATCTCATATAATTAAGCGTCCAGCCGACCCCGAAGGTGGTCGTATGTTTATAGAAACGCCATCCAATTCCGTTTCCCGACCCCGAAGGTGGTCGTATGTGGAGCCTTATCATATGCGACCACCTTCGGGGTCGGCATTTTCGTGCTAATTTCGTGCTATAAACATTTGACCCTTTCCGGGTCATTATAATGAAATAGAAAATAGGAGTTAGCAAATAGATGTGGTGATTCCGTCGCAAAAGCGAACCAATTTTAATATTGTTCATTAAATTCTATTTTTACGGACATTTATGTAATAAAATAAAAATTAAGATGCTTACTATTCCGATTTACCAGGTTGATGCGTTCAGTGATAAGTTGTTTGGTGGAAATCCTGCAGCTATTTGTCCGCTAAAAGAATGGCTGCCTGCACCTCAGATGCAGAAGATTGCTGCAGAAAATAATCTTGCAGAAACTGCATTCTTCATACCTCAGGGTAAGGATTTTGAGTTACGCTGGTTCACACCTGAATCGGAAGTTGATCTTTGCGGCCATGCAACCCTGGCTACAGCCCATATTTTATTCACCCAGCTGAATTTTGAAGGTGATACCATTCATTTCCATACCCTGAAGGCTGGCACCCTGACTGTAAGCCGTAAGGGCGATCTTTATACCCTCGACTTCCCTTCGCGCGATCCTCAAGCCTGTGAGGTCCCTGCGGGCTTGATTGAGGCCCTGGGAGGTAAGGAGCCTGTCCAGGTATTGCGCTCCAGAGATTATTTCATTGTTTATGAAACTGAAGCCGATGTTTTGGCATTAGAGCCAAATTTTGCGGCATTAAGACGAATTGACTCATTAGGTTTTGTAGTAACAGCCCCCGGAGATAACTCTGATTTTGTTTCCAGATTTTTCGCACCATCTGCAGGCATTGATGAAGATCCTGTTACCGGATCTGCGCATTGTAACCTGATCCCATACTGGGCAGACCGTCTTGGAAAGTTTAAACTTCATGCTTTTCAGGTATCCGCACGACGTGGAGAATTATGGTGTGAGCATAAAGGGGATAGGGTATTGATGTCGGGTAAAGCGGTTACTTATTTGATCGGAGCAATCTTTTTAAGCTGAAAGCTGAAAGATTAATTTCAAATGAAGCTTCATCCTCAGACAACAGTTAACTGATTCAAGAACCAAGATTAAATCCTGGTTCAATGAAAACCATTTATTCCCGGAATGAATAAAAACTATTAACAGTAATTTTGTAATTAGTACTACATCACTGACAACAGACAACTGACAACAGACAACAGACCTTAAAAATTCGGTTTCAGCACATATTTCTCATAGAACCTGAAAATATGCTCTGTTGCTTCTTCGGCGGTATCTACCAAACGGTATAAGTTCAGGTCATCTTCATTGATATTACGTTCCTGCTCCAGCATATGGGTTTTTACCCAATCCATCAAACCCGACCAGTAATCAACACCGACCAATACGATAGGAAATCGGGCTACTTTCCCGGTTTGAATCAGGGTTAATGCTTCGAAC
>CAZGCG010000206.1:0-6402 GCA_964524205.1 uncultured Sphingobacterium sp.
GTTGCACAAAAGCTGGGGCATACTAAGCCCACATCTGGCTCCCGGAAATGAAGATGCATTGACTCAGACCGGCATTGACCCCTTTTCGGCTTGCCAGCCTATAATAAATCTGAACGGAAGATTTTTTCCTGGCAATGATTGGCAAATCAAAAATCAGATTATTATACAGGCAACCCAGCAAGTGAATGTGGCGAATATTGCTCTTACAAGTATAGAGTGTTCTCCTCCAACGTATTTTATACCTCCACACAATTCTGATTATATTATCCGAGCTGGAAATAAAATCACTGTCAATCCGGGGTTCAAAATAAATGCTTCAGACAGAATCGGAAGCTCTGGCATTTATTCCGGAGTTTATACATTTGGAAATCAAAACCGTGTGAGTTTTCAGATAGCACCCTGTATGCCATTTGTTGATGATTGTGGGTTTAATCACGAAAATGCTTTGGTAATGCCTTATGGCAATAATGAGAAAAGAAACAATATGCTAAGCAAGAAAACACCTGAGTATTTCTCATTTAGTTTCACTGTTTTCCCAAATCCAAGCAATGGTGCAACAGAATTAAGTCTGATTTGCACCAACAGCATCAGAGAAATTAAAATATCGGATATTTTCGGAAAGGTCGTATATGTCAGTCAGGGAATTCTTGATGAAACAAGCAGATTTAAAATTTCACTGGACGGATTATCTTCAGGCGTTTATTTTATTTCAGTTTCAGCCGTTGACGGTCAATATAAAACTCAAAAGCTGGTGATTAATTAAGATACGTCAAACTATTGCCCCATAATAGTTCAATGCAACTTAAAGCATGGGACTGTGTCGTATTGATTATTTTTTTGTTTTTTGTCACTCTTTGACAGAAAATGCAGTTATAATTTGATCATTCGGTCAACATTAAAACAAAACTAGCTGCAATTTTATCTTACCGACAATTCCTCGATATTTGCACCCGAATTCACATGAACAAAATTCTTAATTACATCAATGGTACTCACCTGGCTCCGTCTAAAGGTGCATTTATGGATAATTTCAATCCGGCAACCGGAAAAGTTTACAGTTTGATACCCGATTCGGATTCGGAAGATGTGGCCTTGGCATACGATGCCGCTAAAAACGCCTATCAATCCTGGAAACTGACGACACTCGAAGAGCGTTTCAAAGTACTAAACCGAATTGCTGAATTAATAGATGAAAATAATGATCAACTGGCTACTGCCGAAAGTATAGATCAGGGAAAACCTCAATGGCTGGCTAAAAATGAGATAACCAGAGCCGGCCAGAATTTTAGATTCTTCGCTACTGCTGCTATGCAGTTTGCCAGCGAAAGTCACAATATGGAAGGTCATGCCATCAATTATACACTTCGTCAGTCTATCGGTGTTGTTGGATGTATCAGTCCCTGGAACCTGCCTTTATATTTGTTTACCTGGAAAATAGCACCGGCTTTGGCTGCCGGAAATTGCGTCGTTGCCAAACCTTCCGAAATTACACCAATGACAGCTTATATGTTGTCTGAATTGTTTGTGCAGGCGGGTTTGCCAAAGGGTGTACTCAACATTGTGCATGGTTTAGGACCTAAAGTTGGGAATGCCATGGTATCCCATCCGGGAATAAAAGCTATTTCATTCACCGGAGGCACCTCAACAGGTAAACACATTGCTTCTGTCGCTGCGCCCATGTTTAAGAAACTTAGTCTTGAACTGGGTGGTAAAAATCCAAACATCGTTTTTGCAGATTGCGATTTTGAAAAAGCACTTAAAACAACGGTCAATACTTCTTTCCTCAATCAAGGCGAAATTTGCCTTTGCGGTTCACGTATCTTAGTAGAAAGAAGTATCTACACCAAGTTCAGAGATGCACTTATAGAAGAAGTAAAGGCGCTCAAAGTTGGTAACCCTCTGGATAAATCAACTAAAATAGGCGCAATAGTAAGTCGCATGCATTACGATAAAGTACTTTCCTACATTGAACTCGCAAAAGAAGAAGGGGGTAAAATTCTCCTAGGTGGTCAGGCTTATAAAGCTGAAGGTGAGCAAGCTGATGGCTGGTTTATTGAGCCAACAATCATAGAAGATTTAGCCTACGATTGCAGAACCAATACCGAGGAAATATTTGGTCCTGTAGTTAGCATCATGCCTTTCGATACAGAAGAGCAAGCTTTGGAAATGGCCAACTGCACAGAGTATGGTTTGGCTTGCAGTATCTGGACCAGCGATTTGTCGAGAGCCCATCGTGTGGCGTCAAACATCGAGAGTGGCATTGTGTGGGTGAATTGCTGGTTACTCCGCGATTTGCGCACGCCTTTTGGAGGTGTTAAAAATAGCGGTGTCGGCAGAGAAGGTGGTTGGGAAGCCATGCGTTTCTTTACCGAACCTAAAAACGTATGTATTAAATATTAAGCGACCGGTGATTCGTTCAGTGAATATCGAGCAATTGAAAAGTGGCGATTTTCGTTACCTGGCAAAAGCCATCACTCTGGTTGAAAACGATTTACCTGAGGGGCGTCAATTGCTGGAATCTTTAACCTTCGACAAGTCGGTACCTTTATTAGGCATAACCGGACCGCCCGGAGCAGGAAAGAGCAGTTTGGTCAATGCTCTGATCGGTCTTTTGTTAAAACAAAATAAAAAAATAGGGGTCATAGCCGTAGATCCGACTTCCCCGTTTAATTTTGGTTCATTGCTGGGTGACAGAATCCGAATGTCCGAGCACTTTAATCATCTGGGTGTTTTTATCCGTTCGCTGGCTACCAGAGGAAGTTTAGGCGGATTGTCCGCTCGTATTTTTGAAGTAAGCGATGTCATGAAACACGCAGGCTTTGATGTTGTGTTGGTCGAAACTGTTGGTGTAGGACAAAGCGAAGTAGAAATCGCCGGATTGGCCGATACTACCGCCGTTGTGCTTGTACCGGAAGCCGGCGATGAAGTGCAAACATTAAAAAGCGGATTGATGGAAATAGCCGATGTTTTTGTTGTCAATAAATCGGATAGGGAAGGTGCCGACAATTTTGTTAAAAATCTAGGAGCCCTCTTACATGGCCGACCGCACAGTGAATGGGATGTACCTGTCATAAAAACAGTGGCTACAGCCAATACTGGTATAGAAGAATTCTGGAATGAGATAGATAAACACAATCAACTCAATTTAAGTAACTCCAGAAAATTACATCTTCTTACAGAGAAAGCATTTCAATTGATATTATCAAACAGAATGCGGACCATAAACCGCCATGAATTAATGGATAATTTAAATCGCGTAGCAAACAATTCCGGATTTAATCTGTATCAATTTCTTCGGGAAACTTACAATATAACATGATTACAATTTTAAGCGGTTCGCCGCGAAAAAACAGCAATACATTAAAAGTAGCCAAAGCACTCAGAAATGTCCTATTAGAACGCCATGCCAACGAAAACGTGCGTATTATCGATTATCACGGTTTTGATATTCCGGGCGCTAACCAGGGCTTGATTAGTCCAAATAACTTAAGCGATTGGCAAAAAGATTTATATGAGTCTTGTGTTGAGTCGGATTTGTTGTTTATCCTGACACCGGAATACAATTGGTTTCCAAGTGCAGAAATCATTCAAACCATTCATGTCATGGCATCGCGACCATTTAAAGAGATGTGGAACAATAAAGTCATTGCTACCTGCGGTGTATCTAATGGCAGAGGTGGCAGAATGCCGGCTGTTCAGTTGAGTTATACGCTTAATAAAATAATAAGTGTCTTTAATTTCGAATCGGTTGTCAGTGCAAAAATGTTTGAATCTCAATTTACAGATCAGGTATTAGACCAGGATGGTCGCTCACTTGGGAATGATGAATACATGAATGGATTGAGATTGTATGCTGATTACAATTTAAATTTGGCTAAGAAGATGCGGAGTTGATAATTACGGAGCTTGGATGCAGAATGATATTTTTCAATAATATCTGCGATCCACAAACAATTCATTGCAATGAAAATGCCGCCCACCCGGGCTTTGATTGCGGAAAGCTTTTGAGTTTATCGATAATCAAAACATTCTATGATAATGCCGCCACCCGGGCTTTGATTGTGGAAAGCGTTAAAGTTTATCGATATACAAAGCATTCTATGATAATGCCGCCCATTGGGCTTTGATTGCGGAAAGATTTAAAGCTAATCGATTCGCAAAGCAACTTAACAGATAAACATTTTCCCTAACATTTCTACCGCGACACAATTCAGCTATTCAGCCTTTCAGCAGCGGAGCGTCAGCTTTTCAGCCTTTCAGCTTCTCAGCCCTTGTTTTTCATTTTTTTCCTATATATTTGCCCCAGTTTTGGGGTGCATGCAATTAGCAGGCTGAGAAATACCCACATTACCCGGATAAGAGTAATATCTGCGTCGGGGAAAACGAATCATCTGATCTAACAGGTGCATACTCAAAACTGATTAAATTTTTATACAATGAAAAAATCGATACTTTATAAGTTTCGAAGCTATCTTCAAGCCGAAACTGAGCATTATTATTTGTATCGTTATTATCTATAACAATTTGAATATTCAACCCATCAGATTTTTTCTTTATTAATTCGTTATAAAGTACTGGATCAGTAAACCAGGCTACTGCAATCAAAATCATATATTTTGCAGACTTAATTTCTTCAACAATTTGCTTTTGTATATCCTTAAAAAGAATATCTTGACTGATGTCTTCTTCTACAGGTAGATTCCCTGGCTTTATAGATACATTCCATAACTCGTATTCATCGTTTGGTTCATATATCTGATAGCAGATTTTAGATATCTCATCTAAATGTCTTTTTAGATCTTCAATTTTTTGCGGCACAATAATAAGATATAAATACTCTTGATAATGGTTCCATAAATGTCCAGTAAATGTACCGGTCTTTTCAAATCTGATCTGAATTATCTTTAATAATTCTATCATTTGGTCTTTATTAGGATTGTTTCCGTATCTAATTGTATCAACTAATAACTTTTTGAACTCCTTTTCTTGCATATAAGTCCCACCTCTTCATGTTTAATTACTCATTGAACCGCATCAAGAGCGCACTTAAGCTTCTCGAAATTATTGATGAGCCATTCAAAATGCTTTTGATACATTTCAACGTTATGGATATCTCTTTCTTCAGAATAGAGAATCCTCTTCGCGACGCTCTTTTCCCTGCTGGTATACCAATCAAGAGGATGTCCAAATACATTTTCGATTTCAGTCTTTTTCGATTCTAGTTTTGAAAAATACTCTGGCCGATACACATAAACTCCTATACGAAGTGTTCTCCTTTTAACGAGTTGAAAGAAAATATGGTAATTGGGGTTGCTAACCGAAACATCGTACCAATCATCATATGATGGTTTTCGTGATGCAATATCATCACCGCGCCCATTATTGCGACAGTATTGTACAAAATTGGTCCAAAAGTCTATTCTCAAGAAGTGTCTTTCAGAAAGTTCCCTTGTGGTTGCTTTAGGCGGATCAATTGTTTCACCGACTTCTGGCTCCAGTATTTCTGGCACCTCGGTTCTTCCATCATTAACAAAAGTAATATGCAGCAGATCAAGCATCTGTTCCATATCTTTAAACTTTATGTCCCATCGGGTTTCAATAAACTTTAGAAGTTTGATACCCCGTTTTAATATTTGCTTTGCATCCCAATCAGCTAATCGTGACACTTCGATTTCCGAATGCGATCCATCCTCATAGCCTCGCCGACCAATGCTCTTTGAGGATTTCTTGTCCGTAAAACTGTCGTTCTGTAAAGCTGAGTTTACGCTTTGAGATAAAGGCAACAAGTTACCAAGTGTACCAGAGAGTATTTTTATCTCCGAATCATTATACTGTCGGAGTTGATTTTTCCAGTACCATTTTGTTGGTGTCTGAGGAAGGATGTGCTCAATCGTTACTTTGTCCTTTTCAACTTTTGTAAAAGGGGTCCATCCAAGTTTTTCAATTCCTGTTTCTTCGGCTTTCTTATATTCGTATTCAAAAAGCAAATAACGAAGATCGCGCCAGCCATAAAAGCCATCGCCATTTGAAAAGCGTTTATCAATCCTAGTCATAAAGTTCTTAATTGCATAATCCGTATCATTAGTGGATGTTTCAATCAATGATGCTGTAACCTCGCTTAATGCAAGTTCGCCAGTATAAATATCGCGGGTCTTTCGGTAATAGTCGCTACTCTTATAGCTCGACTGAAATGCGGCCATTCTAAATGATAAGAAAATAAATCTCTCAACAGCACGGAAGAACTCAATTCTCTCTTCAGGAGTAACGTTTGCATCTGAGGTTAATGAAGCTGTAACAAGGGGTCTAAAATAACTAATCCCTATACGATTAAGGCGTTCAATCCATACTTTCTCTTCATGGGTTAAATCACTAAGCTCAGGAAAGTACGTAAAAAACCAATAT
>CAZGCG010000207.1:0-6401 GCA_964524205.1 uncultured Sphingobacterium sp.
CGATTCCCGCTCCGAGTACAAAAGCTCTTTGGAAACAAAGGGCTTTTGTTGTTTATACATTTTTGCATTTTATACAAACGCAATTATTATGGTGGATTCTGATAGCTATCGGGATTAATTCTTATTAATGTATCATATAGACAGTGAAAGGTAATTAGATGGGCAATATTTCGCTTAAAACAATATATCTATCGTTATTTTAAGGAATATTGTTAGACCTCAATGACTTTGGCCCATTAAATGCTGATGTTGAGGGAACAGTCCCCAAATAGGTAAACTCAAGATTTGGCTGTTGGATTAAGCAAAGATTTAAGTGATCTCAAGGTAGCTCCATATCTATCTAATTCGAAAAAGCATGATGTCTAATGGTACGACTACCCTAGGAAACAAAGGGCTTTTGTTTTTATATTTATTTGATTCAATCAACATTCTTAAGAATCCGTCTTTAAAGAACCGCGGTTGGTGTTAAAACTATCATCACCCAACCATCACCTTTCATCCCATTTTTCCCCCATCCCATCACATTTATTTTCAGCAGGTTTACAATCGGCTTAATATTGATCCTACATTCAAACCCGATTCTAAAATAAAAACATGAAGCCTTATTTATTCCTTCTGATCTGCTGCCTTAGTTATCACTCCTTTGGACAAAGCAAAACTAATTACCCGCCTTTCCTCAGCATAAAGGATGTTAGCTTCAAAAGTGCCGGAATCACGCTGGAAGGCACCCTCTATAAACCCCGGAATCCGCATGCTGCACTGGTATTGGTACATGGCTCCGGACAGGAAGCCAGGATGCTCAGGATGGCTTCAATGCTTGCAGAAAATGGCATCGCTGTATTAACCTATGACAAACGCGGCGTGGGAAAATCGGGCGGAATCTATGCCGGACCAGAAGTCGGTACCAATAACATTGATCCGGGGAATCTAAACCTATTGGCTTTAGATGCAAGTGCAGCATCTAACACCCTGCTGAGACATCTGCCTCGCAGAGATATGCCTTTGGGCTTGATGGGTTTTAGTCAGGCTGGATGGATAATTCCTTTGGCTGCTAAAATCAATCATAAGGTGAATTTTATGGTTGTGTTTAGCGGACCGCTTGTTAATACTCTTGAACAACTGCGATTTCAGTTCTATACGAATGGAAATCCCGGGTTCTGGGACACACATACCGAAAATGAGGCAAGGGAACATGTACGAAATGGTCCTGACCGCTATCAATTTGCTGCTACTGATCCGCAGGATGCCCTGAACAAACTCTCCATCCCCGGACTTTGGATTTTCGGAGGGAAAGACATACAAATTCCGGTAGGCTTATCAATAGAAAAGCTCAATCTGCTAAAAGCCAAAGGTAAACCCTTTGAATACCGCTTATTTCCTGAACTTGGGCATAATACCGCCTCCTCCAAATCACCTGAAACAATTAATAATGCTATCCAATGGATTCAAATCATTGCTGAACGTATGAAAAAGGAATAATGAGCTTAAGCTTATAAATGGAAATGAGCCCCTGATTTTGCTTTACTAAAGTTTTGAAAGTTTTAACATGCATCGCTTATCTTTGTGTATGGAAGAACCTTTTGATATTTTTATAGGATTAACAACCTATTCCGTATTTCCGGAAGAGGATAATACATTTACTATTTTCAAAGAAGGCAAAGAATATATCCACATTCAAAAGGATACGGAAGGCGTATGGTTAAAACTCGATTATGAAACCGACCTTCCAATTTTTGATGAAGATCCTGAAGTAAATGATATTGGTCGTGAGATAAATTTACACCAGGCCGATTAGTATTATCATTATTTATTCATCGACAAAGAATGAACTTTTAATAAAAAAGGCCGCCCCGGAATCCGGAGCGGCCTTTTGATTCAATAGGAGATAAATTATTTCAACTCTATCAAACGTGAAGTTTTTTTAGCTTCCTCACGTTTGCCGATGTCGAGTTTAAGTATTCCGTTTTCATAGCTTGCTTCGATCATATTCAGATCAGCCTGCTCCGGAAGGTTGAAGGACCTGACAAAGGATGTAAAGCTATATTCACGACGGGTATAGCGCTTGCCTTCTGAACTGTGTTCCTCATTATCCTGGTAGGATATATTCAGGATTTGCCCCTCTACATTAATTTTAAAACATTCCTTTTTTAATCCTGGAGCAGCCATTTCTACATGGTAGAAGTCGGCACTCTCACTTGAATTCACCGCAGGCAGCGAGCCGGGAATTCTTTCACTGAAAAAGGTGTCATTAAAAATTGATTCAAAAACATCATTAAAGCCTGGCAATAATGATCTGTTTCCATTGTTGTTAAATTTAACCAGCGTCATAATTGTTATGATTTAATAATTTAAAAATTTCAATTTGTTAAACTGCCGGCAGTGCCAGTTTTACTTTCCCGCTTTCATCAAGGTAGACTGCTTTCTTGATTATTCCTTTCTTCAAAAGCACTTTGTATTCTGTATCCACCCTTCTGCCATTATTATCAATTCGCTCCTCCTTGTCAACAAGTGACCAGCCATTATATCTCGATTGGATCGTCTGGTTCACAGGTTCAGGTAAAGAGTCCCTTTTAAGGGTCTGTTTTAAGCGCATCAGGTTTCCCTTGCTATTGTAAATTGCCTTATACCTGCCCTCACTGTTGATGATATCCACTTCATAATACAGGGGATCCTGTTGTTCAGACGCAGGGCTGATCTCTACATTCCACTGTTTACCATAATTCTGAGCTGTGATTTTAGTAAGGGTCTGGCTTATGGGTTCAGGGAACGATTTCTTAATAGAATCCAACACCACAGTAGGTGTATTGCCATTTTCAGTAGGTTTAAGAGCTACTTTTACTACTTGTGCGCTGCCTGACAATGTTGCAACGTTCAGCGCCATGATTAAGATTAGTTTTTTCATAATTGTTACTAATTAAAGGTTCAACCATAAATAAATTAACTTTTACCATAACGGTGGTTCATCCAGTACAAATTGTGTGCAAAACCCTGTTTAGAGCCACCCAAACTGACATTTTGTTAATTTCAGTGTCTGATTTCTGAATTTTTGACCTTTCAGAAATGACATATTTTCAGATTAAAACACTAACCCAGACTGATCACAAAAGAAGATTAGATATAGTGATGGCACAAGCACAAAATGCCCTATCCTGATTATTAAGGCTGCTAATGATAATCTCAGGAGGGTCATTCAAGTTATTTCATGATCAGGATGGCTATTAAACTCGTTTGTAACCCGCAATTAATTACTGATTTACTACCTCCTCTTTGTTGAAACTCTTGAATTGTAATTCTTAGATTTAAAAACAACTATAAGTAGCTTAAATACAACTATAAGTGTTGGTAGTTTTCTCGTTCGGAAAGTTCATCTGCATAGCTTTGCTTATCGAAAATTAAATAAAAGATTTACAATGGAAACTAAGATGATCGGCAATAAAATTGCCACAGCCCGAAAGAGAATAAACATGTCGCAAGCGCAACTTTCTCAACTTCTTTTTATCAGTCCGCAAGCTGTTGGAAAATGGGAACGCGGAGAATCAATGCCCGACATTTTAACCCTTAGCCGCCTGGCAGAAATCCTGGCTGTTGACCTGAACTATTTTTCAGAAAATTTCCAATCTGCGGATGATCATAAGGCTTCCAAAATATCCGCTGAAAGTATTGATGACATTGATCAAACTTCACATCAACCCCTAAAACAGGAGCGCCAGGTTCAGATAAATCTTAAGGCGGTCAATCTGCAGGAGAGTGATTTTGCGGGCACTGTTTTACACAAAGGAAAATTCAAAGCGAGTCCATTACTCCGGGCCGACTTTGCTGGCGCCGACTTAACAGGCAGCACATTTGAGGTCTGCGATGTCCCTGAAACTACTTTTGATAGCGCAAATCTGACAGACTGCAGCTTTTCTATCACAGACCTTAACGGAGCGAGCTTTCACAAGTCTATTCTTGTCCGTACCGATTTTAATAAATCATCACTTATCGGAACCAGGTTTACAGATGTAAACCTGATCGATGTGAAATTAACAATGACCGACCTTAGAAAAGCGATTTTTGATAACTGCACCTTTACAAACGTTGATTTCAACTATTCCGACCTGCGGGGCATGCACTTTGATGGACATACCTTTATCGGCGTACAGTTCGACAAATCCGCACTGAATGATGTTTCGTTTACCGGAGCCACACTCAGAAACGTATCATTCCGGCTACCTTTTTCCATTACAAACAAATCTTACCGTGCTTTCAAGACAGTCTGCTTTGACGGGGCGATGATGGATAAACTAACCTATGCCGGACTGAAAGGCCTATGGGTTGTCGATTTATCAAAGGTTATTATAATTTAAACGGGAATAAGTCAAATTGATCTGATATCCAATATGCCCGCTCTAATCAAAACAAATTTTAAAATCTTTATTTAATTTTCCGGAACTCAGGGATCAATTAACAGCACTCCTTAAAAACACCTCTGCGGGTATGCCTAATTTTTGGTGCAATACACTCGCAATACGGAGGGTAATTTCTCTTTTCCCATTTAATATTGCAGATACATAACTTTTAGAACCAATATATGGCTGTAAATCTTTGTTTTTAAGTCCTAATTCATCCATTTTTAATTTAACGGCCTCTAATGGATCAGGACTTGATATTGGAAAATGCACATCTTCGTATTCATTAATTAGTAAACCCAAAAGTTCTGCCTCTTCGAAAAATGGGTCCCCGGGTGCGACATCAAAAATTTCATCAAGTCTCTCAATAGCGCAGCTATAATCTTTTTCTGTCTTTAAAATATTCCATTGTTTCATAATCCTGGTATTAATTCTTGTAGCTTATTGTTGAAGGGTCAATTTTATCATACTCTCTGTGTGAACCAAACCAAATAATAAAGATTTGCTTGGTATGAAAGTTTATCTTAACAACCAACCTGAAATCATTACCTTTTATATTAAATATTATCCGATTATTAGCGATAATGCTCGCCGATTTATAAACTTCCTTGAGTTCATTAAGACTCTTAAACTCATGCTGTTTTATTTCTGAATACCATAGTTCAATGGCTTTTTTGGCTTCAGGATGCCTAGCGTAATAGGCTATCAGTGTTGAACGCTTTATTATTCTAAAATAACTCATGCTTTGTAAAGATATACAATAGTTCACAAATTGTAAACAATAAAATTATAACTTTAAAATAATAATCTAAAGATTACTCAGAATTTAAACAGTAATGTAGATACTGGACCATTCCATTGCCCTTATTAAAACTAAGTTTCAGGTCATTGTTATATTTACACAAAGTATTTTTTATTTCAACCTAACCGACGATTCCCTAACAATCAACAATGGTTCCAGAACAATCTTATCAGGTTCTCCATCATAGGGATTAGCTTTATTACTCATTTTAAAAAGCAGTTCGGCAGCCACCTCTCCCATTTCAACTGTCTTTTGGTTTATCGTAGTTAAACTCGGGGAAATATGCTCGCTAAATCCTTCGTTCGAAAAGCCTACTACCCCCACATCCTCAGGAATCCGGTATTTTTGAGCTTTTAATGCTTTTATTGCTCCGAGAGCAGTGAAATCTTCTACTGCGACCACGGCATCCGGAAGATTTTGAAGATGCAATAGCTTATCCATACATTCAGTTCCGGATTTTATGGTGTTTTTACCATAAATGATCAGTTCTTCTTCAATGGGAATATTATACCTTCTCAAAGCATCCAGATATCCACGTAAGCGCTCATTAAAAATTGGGATATGCTTTAAACCTGAGATATAGGCAATCCGCTTATATCCGTTTTGAATAAGGTGCTCAGTAGCGATAAAACCGCCTTTGTAATTATCTATCGTTACCGTCGGTACAGGAATATTTTCATTGACCGTATCAAATAAAACCAGCGGAATATTGCGCTTCTTAACTTCAAGGTAATGCTGATAGTTAATGGTCTGTTTACCCATCGTGGCTATGATCCCATCCACACTCGATTGTATAAACGTGTCTATACCTTTGATCTCATTTTCGGGTAGCTCATGCGACTGATACAATAAAATGCTGTAACCATTCTGGTTAATAATATTTTCCATGCCAAATACAATGGAACCAAAAAAGCTCTTGTCTGCACTTGGGATAATGACACCTATTATTTTGGTTTGACCTGATTGCAGCGAAGAAGCAATTTTATTCGGCCTGTAATTTAATCTTGCAACCGCTTCCTCAACCCGCTGTTTAGTCGTGGCACTGATACCCGGATGCCCGCTCAGGGCTTTTGAAACACCCGAAATCGTCAGGTTTAATTCTTCAGCAATATCCCTAAGCGTCGTTCTTTTTGCCATTCTATTTAAAATGCATTAAAATGATTTGAAAATTGAAAATTAAAAATATACATTTATTCAAACGTTTGAATAGC
>CAZGCG010000208.1:0-6386 GCA_964524205.1 uncultured Sphingobacterium sp.
AGCATTAAAAATAAGAGAATTATTAACAGTATAAAATTGTGGTATGAAAGGTAAAAAGACAGACCAAAGCAAAATAGAAAGGAAGCTTTCCAAGGAAGACTTAGAGAGATTAGAAATTCTACAAAAGTCTGAAGAAATAAAAGGAGAGCAACTTTCTATAGATCTTGGCTCTGAACTTATTGTTGAAAATCAAGCGGAGCTTCTACTTGGTCAGCGAATAGACGACCCAGTACAAAAGTTTCAATTATATTATCACGGTCTATCTAAGCTATTAAAAGACAGTCTTCCAAAAGGAAAGGAATTTGAAGATGTGAGAAGAATTGTTTATGATGAAAAAAATATTCTTATTAATAGAGGAGCTAAAAAGGACGAAAAAGGAATAAGAGGTAGTGATGGTAGAATGGCATATATTGAAGACCTTGAAGAAGCAATAAAGATTGTTGCGGAGTGGACTAGTAGAAAAGGAACTTCTGCAGAACTATTTATGGCATTTTGGGACAAAAATGAAGAATTAGGTTACGGACATCAAGATTAGATAAGCACAGCCACTAACAGTGTGTATAAGAAATGGCGGATTCAGTAACAAATAAAAGGTCAGTGCTTTTAATAAAGTCATTGCCAAACGGAAAGGTCAGTGGTTTCTAATCTGCTACTTATAATACATGCAAAACTGTATTGGTTTCAAAAATTAAACTATTTTGCCTCCAAAACCTTGTCTGACCAATTGTAATGGTATTATTTTATACTTTCTTTATCGAATCCGGGTTAATTAAATCAAAGGCTTCCTGTGGGATAAACTGCCTCACATCCCCTTTATTTCTCATTATATCGCGAACTATTGTCGAACTTATGGATGAATATCCCGGTTTGCTGACAATAAAGATACTTTCAATTTCAGGTACCAGGGCATGATTCATTTGTGCGATCGCCTTTTCATATTCAAAATCTGAAACGGTTCTGATGCCTCTGATCATGTATGTGGCATTGATCTTCTTGCAAAATTCAACCGTCAGTCCTTCGTAGGTTTGAACTTCAACTTTAGGCTCATTCGCAAATACCGCTCTGAGCATTGCTTTTCTGATGTCGATACCAAGGTATGGGGCCTTGGTACTGTTTAAGCCAATACCGATAATAACTTTATCAAAAAGGGGTAAAGAACGTTTTAGTATATCGACGTGGGCTTTTGTAACCGGGTCAAATGAGCCTGGAAAAAGGGCAATCTTCATAGGGTTTTTGTTTTTCCGCCCGGGGCGGATCGATTAATTAAAATGATCTGTACTTATTCAGAAATTGCTTTTTGTGCGTTTTATTAAAGTTAAGCATAATTGAATATAATCAATCTTCATTTTCACCTTGCTTTTCCCTGAAAAAGCTGAATGAAGATGAGCCATACTTACGTTGTTCAATATAATTGGGGTGATTATCAAGTTTCTTCATGCTGGGATGTTCAATAATCAGATATCCATCAGGTTTTAAGAGCTTATGATCAAAGATCTTTGATGCAATTATATTAATCTGTGGGAGGTCATAGGGTGGATCAGCAAATATCAGATCATATTTTTCTGTTTCAGATTCAAGAAATTTAAATACATCAGCTTTGAAGGGTTTTATAGCGGGAAGATCATATTGTTTCACCAATGTTTTAAGGTAATTATAGCAACCAAAGTCGCGGTCGACCGAGCAGATATTGGGGACTCCTCTTGATGCAAATTCCATTGAAATATTTCCGGTTCCACTAAAAAGATCTAAAACCCGGATCTTTTCAAAATCAAACTGGTTAAAAAGGATATTGAACAGGGCTTCTTTTGCAACATCAGTTGTAGGTCTGACAGGTAATTTTGCTGGAGGGTTTAAACGCAGGCCTTTTAATTTCCCGCCTATTATTCGCATTCGTCCAGACTAATTAGTGAGAAATAGGTATGAGGACTTACATTATGCAACAATTCCGGGTGATTAACAATTAATCTGCTATCGGCAAACACTGGTGAATTAAAATATTTTATTATCCTCTGAAAATATTCATCATCCCCGGATGTCACATCTCCTGAAATCATCACTTTTGTATTTGTTGGGTCAAGATCTAAGGAATCAATTGTATTTAGCAGATAATAGTTAAATTCATCTGCATTGATACATTCGAGTATATTGTACAATACAAGTTCAGATTTTTTTAAACAAGCAATCTGGATATGATCGCCATGAAAATCGACGAACAAGCAGATGCCATTTCTGTCTGGGTTGGTTTTCTTAATACCTTCAATAAATGAACTTGCCTGGCTATAAATTCGCGGTTTATGAAAAATATGATTTAAAGCGTTATTGAAATTTGCATCGACAGCGAAAATGTTTCTGATTTTTGAAGTTCTGATCCTGTTCGTTAGAATCAGATCTGATGCAGAAGGATTGATGAATTTTGCATATTCCTGCTCATTCTCATTTTCATATAATTCTTCCGGGATGAACGTGAACTTATAGGAGTCGAAAGAGACCTTGATTTTACTGTAAGGATATTTAAATTCCAGTTTAGTTTCAGGAAGTCTTTCAATTGCAAACATCAGATCAGCCAGATTACTAATGCCAGCCAATTCATATTCTGCAAGAGCTTTAAGTTCATCCCTCACCTTATCAATAATGGCGTATTGTAGTTTTCCAATACCAATATGGATCAAAAGATCGCACTTTGCTGCTGTTTGAGATTGTAAGCTGTTGTCGACTAAGTGTAGTAATTTGATCATCAACAACAAAAATATAGTTTCTCTGCAATATTTTACACAATCTGCTGATTTACCGCATCAATTATTTTCAATCCATTTCACGCTTTCGGGTGAAAATAGATTCATTATTTGCAATTTGCGGGAATGTATATCCGGGATCTTATCGAGCAAAATTTTGGTAATATACCTACATCCCAGCAGAGGGAGGTCTTTGTGATGCTGGAGAAATTCCTAAGCTCAGTTAACGAAGATGAATGCTTCATATTGAAAGGATATGCAGGTACAGGTAAAACTACGCTGATTAGTGCATTGGTTAAGGTGCTTCCTAAAATGAAGTTAAAATCAGTTTTGCTCGCACCAACCGGCCGGGCAGCTAAAGTAATCAGTAATTATTCGGGTAAAAAAGCATTTACCATTCATAAGAAAATATACAGGAAGAAGGTAGCTGCAAGTCCGGAAATGAATTTCGTTCTGGGTGATAATATCATGGAGAATACTTTGTTTATCGTTGATGAGGCTTCCATGATTTCCGATCAGGTGCATGATTACAGTCGACAAAGCTTATTGCAGGATCTGATTTCCTACGTTTATAATGGTAAAAACTGCAGGCTAATGCTGGTAGGGGATACTGCGCAATTGCCACCGGTTGGTTCGGCCATAAGTCCGGCACTGAACAAACAATTTGTTTCCGATGAATTTCGATTGAGTGTCTTTACTTATGAACTGACTGATGTAGTTCGTCAGGAAAAGGAATCCGGAATACTGTTCAATGCTACGCAACTCCGTGAGCTGGTACGGAAAGGAGAGGAGGTCTTTCCAAAATTTAAGATCAAAGGATATAAGGATATTTTCAGAATGACCGGTGAGCGGCTTGTTGAAGGTCTGAACTATGCCTATGATAAGTATGGAATGGAAAATACGATTGTGATTTGCCGCTCCAATAAAAATGCGAATGCCTATAATCAAAATATCCGTAACCGGATTCTGTACAGGGAGGAGGAATTAAGCGGTGGAGATCATATTATGGTTGTTCGGAATAATTATTTCTGGTTGAAACCGGAAGATAATAGTGGCGATTTTATCGCAAACGGAGATATAGCCAGAATACGCAAGGTGAGGAGAGTTGAAGAGCAATATGGTTTCCGCTTTGCTGAGCTTGTAATTGAACTTCTGGATTATCCTGACGAGGAACCGCTGAGCTGCAAGGTAATGCTGGATACCTTGTATTCTGAAACGCCAAGCCTGTCTAATGCCGACAATAAACGTTTTTATGAAGCGGTCATGCAGGATTATATGCATATCGAAAACAAGAAACTCAGGATGGAGGAACTAAAAAAGGATCCATACTACAATGCCCTTCAGATTAAATTTGCTTTTGCTGTTACCTGTCATAAGGCTCAGGGTGGACAATGGCCTGCCGTTTTTATTGATCAGGGATATCTTACAGACGAAATGCTGAATACTGAATTTTTAAGATGGCTTTATACAGGTGTTACCCGCTCTAATAAAGAACTGTTTCTTGTCAATTTCAGTGATCAGTTTTTTCTGGAGAATAGCAGCCAGGTGGTTTAATCAAAACCCGATTAATTATAGAAGGCCGAGGATAGGCGACCCCGAAGGTGGTCGAATGTTTATAGAAAAACAATAGAACCTCGTTTTTCGACCCTGAAGGGGTCGTATGTGAGGATTTAATACATGAGATCTACTATTGGCAATGTCATTATTTAAGAGGCAGGAGGATCTGGCTTTCGCCAGATCCGATATGTATCGGATGACAATGCATTTTTTTTATAATGGAGGAGATCCTGAATTCGTCAGAATCAGAATTAAAAATTCCAATTTTAAGGGTACCTGATTCCTTATTTCTTCAATAATTCATTTTGAAGCAGCCCTTTCAATTCGTTTAATTTTGCCGGAACGGAACTTGCGAGATTATATCTTTCAAAAGGATCTCTACTCAGATCATAGAGCTGATCTGCTTCATCATTTCCATATTCGATATCAACTTTAGGATTGTAAGCTGGACCTTTATTCGGTTTAATATACTTCCAGTTCCCTTGTACAATACTTAAAGTCCCTGATTGCTCAATAACATGTGCTCTGCCTTTACTATCAGTGCCCAACCATGTTTTTAGCTGGTTCTGGCTGTCTGAAGCAGAAGCTAAATCATATTTTTGATTCGTTAGTCCGGCCATTGTTGCTAAAAAATCGACCTGAGATACCAAAGCAGCAGAGACTTCGTCTGCTTTTACTGATGGATGCCTTACAATAAATGGTACCCGAGTTCCTGCTTCAAAAGCACTGTATTTGCCTCCTCTTAAGCCTGCTGCAGGCTTGTGTTTTCCAATATTCTCTTTTGAGCCATCATGGTATCCATCATCTACAACGGGACCGTTATCGCTTGTTAGAATAACCATAGTATTGGAACTCAACTGAAGCGAATCAAGTAATTTCATAAGCTGTCCAACTGAATCATCGAACTGCAAAATGGCATCGCCTCTGTTTCCAAGGCCACTTTTGCCAAGGAATCGGGAATTAGGTACTCTCGGAACATGAATATCATGTGTAGAGAAAAAGAGAAAGAATGGATTTTGACTGTTCTTTGAAATAAATTCTTTGGCTTTGTCAGTAATTCGCTGGGCAATATCTTCATCCTTCCACAAAGCACTGGTTCCGCCAGTCATGTATCCTATACGACCTACTCCGTTGACTATGGTGTTATCATGGCCGTCAGAATGTTTCATTTTTAAAAGTTCAGGATTGTCTTTTCCTGTTGGCCAATTCCCTATTTTATTAACATAATTTACCTGGATTGGATCCTTAGGATCAAGATTTATGACATGATCATTTTCAACATAAACACAAGGTACCCGGTCTCCGGTTGCGGGAATCAGAAATGCATAATTGAATCCTATATCCAATGGTCCATTAGATATCTTTCCATTCCAGTTAGGGCCTTCGGGACCACCAAGGCCCAGGTGCCATTTACCTACAACTGCTGATTGATAACCTGCTTTACCGAAAACAGAAGCAACGCTCTGCTGCCCGCCTTTAATTAATGCAGAAGCATTTCCAGGGGCTATTCCGGTATCATTCCGGCGAAATGCATAACGCCCGGTAAGCATGGAATATCGTGATGGCGTACAGGTTGCTGAAGTACTATAAGCCCTGCTGAATTTCATTCCCTGTTTTGCTAATTTGTCAATATTTGGTGTTTTTATAGCTTTAGCGCCATAGCAACTCAGGTCCCCATAACCGAGGTCATCGGCATAAATGAGAATTACATTGGGCTTCTGTGCGAATGATTCTGCAGTCAGGATCAGTAATAGAATTAAAAAGCGATACTTCATGTCGTAGTATTAAAAATCAGGTTTGATAGGTTTAGTTTTTGATAATTTTTGGGTCGATGAATTCCCAGTCAAGGATATGGGGGTGAATATGTTCCCGTTTTACAATAACATTCATTTTTTCAATGATGTCCGAATGTTTAGCTGAAAGATCATTATGCTCATATGGGTCGCTATCAAGATTAAAAAGCTTCCATGGCCCTTTGGGATTCTTTCTCACATTTGTTTTTACACCTTTCCAGTTTCCGATTCTGACAGTTAATTGTCCTCCTTTTTCAGGGTATTCAAAATAAAGGAATTCATGTTTTTTCTGCTCTGCTTTCTT
>CAZGCG010000209.1:0-6368 GCA_964524205.1 uncultured Sphingobacterium sp.
AATTCCATAAACCAGTCCATCGGGCATCATACGCATTTCACTGTACTCCTGAGCTCCGGGAAAAACGACTTCCTGCCATTCGATCTTTTTGCTGCCCATGTCCATGATATACATTTGTGCTTCCTTTGCCTTTTTTTCACCTCCGGTTCCCGGGGAGGTTGTTGTTCCTCCTAGTAATTTTCCATTTTTCAATGGTACAAGACTCATGCTGCTCTGGTCTTTCACCACCACACTGTCAGTAAGCAGGACTCGGTTTTTCGCATGATTATCATAAAACAATAAACCACCGCCTGTTGCGCCATATTGAGGTGTACCACCCATGATAATGGTTTTCCCATCAGGATGTGCGATGATGCGGTAGGGGCGGATTAATTCAGGAGAAACTGTCGTAAGATGAAGAGGATTTGAACTTTTATCATTCAGTTTGGTTTGTACCCATGGCTTGTACGGATCCCATTCTATCAGATGTCCTCCCGAGTATACTCCAAAATATACCTTTTTGTTCTGGTTTACCAGTGCATTGAATTGCCCTAAGGCATAACGGTTTACCCATCTGTCTTTTTTCAGGTCATAGTTGAAGAAACGCATGGGGAATGCCGTACCCCCAACAATAGTGCCGTCAGGAGCGGTGCCAATGCCCATTACGATTGCGCCATCACTGGTATAATCAAAGGATACCTCTTTTGTTGTATTTGTTTTGGGGTTTTCTGTAATGAGGATGCGGTTAACCAGGTCAAGATCTTTTAGAACAGTGCCATCAGGGAAATTTCTATGGAACAGACTTTGAGAACCTGTTATGATTTTTACAGGTTTCAGCTCATTGTATTCTCCAATTTTTCTGGCCTCACCTTTATAAAGCTCGTACCATTGATCCTTGATTGATTCTAATGCGCGACCGTAAACTTTACCATTTTCATCCCGGTAGACTACGGCAGTTCCCAATTTTCGTTCATTTTGTGGAAGAATGCCGCTGGCCTTTCCTGTTTTCGGGTCGAAAGCAAGGATCTGGCTGGAAGCATTCCCCAATCCAAAATAGATCCAGCCTGTATCATCAGCCGCGATGCTGCGCTGATACTGGCGCCAGTTTTCCTTATTAACATAAGCGTAGTCGATCAGCTCCCGTTTTTTTGGATCAAAAGCAACGAGTCCGCTGTTTGGGTAAGTTACAGACCATATTTTGCCATTATCGTCTTCGGTCATCGACATCGCCATCTGCGGCATAGTCTTTTGAGTGAAGGTAAAGGCTCGTTT
The DNA here is from genome assembly GCA_964524205.1 of uncultured Sphingobacterium sp. Classification (GTDB taxonomy): domain Bacteria; phylum Bacteroidota; class Bacteroidia; order Sphingobacteriales; family Sphingobacteriaceae; genus Daejeonella. Next base: position 1,252 of record CAZGCG010000209.1, read on the forward strand.
TACCGGATCAAATTCAGTGAAATGATCACTGAAGTGTGTATAGAATTTATTATCCTTTGATAATATTGATGAATATGGAGTATCCTGCTTCGGATCAAAAGGAATTGGGAATTCCTCGCTCTTTCCGGTTTCAGCATCAATCATCAATAAAGAATATCCTCCGCGATGATCAAAAAGCCATACCAAAACTACATTCTTTCCATTTCCGTCAATGGTAGAAACCACCCCGCGATGATTACTGATTGGAGAAGCTACACCATGGTCATAAAAATCATTGCCCAGATTCTTTGTTGAAGTCTCCACAGTAAAACCTGTTTTGTCGGGAATAGGGATTACTCTAACCTGGTTTTGAGAGAAAACTTCAAGTGAAAGTGCGATACAGATGATAAGCAGGGAAGTGAATTTCGTTCTCATATATAGATTGTGTACGTACCCATAAATATAATGTAAATTAATTCATAACAGAAAGTGAAAGATTTTTTTGTTATTCAAGAATCTTAAATAATCTATTTCTTGCTATTTTTTCTCCTAACTCTTATAGCTTTAATCGGATTGAATTGTCTGATTCGCAGGTGAATCTGCACATCACTGAAATATATTTTCTAATAGCGATAATTTTTTAAAACTATTTTCTTTGAACGGAGTATAAATACCCTAAATCTAATTATTAAACAAAACATCAATCATGAAAAAGCTAATTTATTTGGGGCTCTCATTTTTATTGATCCTGTCATCCTGTAAGAAAGTGGAGACTGATCTTTTAATCGATGCAATAAAGAATGGACATGGAAAGAAGGTCAAAATTTGTCATCAGGCGGGTCATGGCAAGATTACTGTTATAGAAGTAAAGACAAATGCCCTGGAATCCCATTTGGCTCATGGAGATTTTGTGCTGGACGCTGATGGAGACGGTTATACTGCAATTGGGGCATGCTCAGGATCAAAGGACGACTGTAATGATAATGATGCAACAATAAAGCCAGGTGCTGCTGAAATTTGCGGTGATGGGAAAGACAATAATTGTAACGGCATTATTGATGAAAATTGTGGCCCGGATTTCGTGATTTTCAATATTCGAAATAATGCAGGTACAATCCTTGCACCCTGGGATGCGGATGTACTGCTGACAGAAAATGGAACTGGAGACGGGTTTTTGTACAGCACTCCACGTGGGGGTCAGAAGGTAGGCTACGGTACAGAATTTTTTGATGGACAGAAAATTAATTCAATAGAAAGTGTGAATTGGACTTTGATTTCGGGAAATTCGGGAATTGTGCCTTATCTGAATATATGGGTAACAGACGGATTAGGAAATTATGCAGTAATTTCATCTGAAAACAATTATGTGGGAACCAATTTCAGTACACGTACAGAATGGAAGATTTTTGAATATGGTCCTTCAAAAACTAATTTTGACTGGTTATTTGACAGCGGCACAGGTGCCAGAGACGGAGCTCAATATTTAACTTTGAATGGCAGCCGAGTTAACTTGTCTCAATTGAGTGATCGTATTGTGATTGGTGACCCCGGTATTTATCCATCTACTAATGTTGGTACAGGAGCACCAAGGGGTGGTTATGGTTTCAACCTGATATGGGGAGATACACAGGCTAATTTCGTTTTGAAAAGTGGTCAGATCGGTGGATTGACAATTACAGCCTCCGGTGTGGTACATACCGCCCGGAACTAAGGGATTTAGATTAGCGGGACTTATTCCCGGGTGAAATATTAATAAAGGGGAGAATCTGTTCGATGCAGATTTCTCCCCTTTTTTTTAATATTTTTGGAATTAAAATAAATAATAATTATGCCCAGTATAAGAATTACCTTGCTTTTTGCTTTATTGCTTTTAACTACAGGCTTAAAGGCTCAAAGTACAAAATACCATTTGCTAATCGGCACCTACACTTCTCCGGGAAAGAGTGAAGGAATATATGTGTATGAGTTTGATAGTCAGAATGGATCTATGACTTATAAGTCTAAGGCAATAATCGAAAGTCCTTCCTATTTTGCAATAACTAAGGACCATAAATTTGTTTATGCGGTGACAGAAGGCAGAGGAAGTAAGATCAGTTCATTTGCATTTGATGCTAAAACCGGTGAACTGAACTTTTTAAACAGTCAGCCTTCCGGGAGTAATGGTCCAACCTATATTTCTGTTGATGCAAAAGGGAAATATGTATTTGCTGCCAATTATGGAGGAGGTTCTATAACTGCCTTGCCTGTTGAAACTGATGGTACATTAGGTGCAGATATTCAGGATATCAAACATGAAGGAAGCAGTATTGCAAGAAAGAAACCTTTTGTACACTCAGCGATAGTATCACCGGATAATAAATTTGTTTTAACTGCCGATTTGGGTACTGATAAGATTAATACTTACAGGTTCAATGCAAAAAAAAGACCTCAGGCCTTATCGGCAGCAGCTCAGCCATTTGTAATACTGGATCCGGGTGCTGGACCAAGGCACTTAACTTTTCATCCTAATAAAAAATTTCTCTATTCAGTTACAGAAATTAATTCCAAGGTATATGCTTTTAGATATAAAAAAGGCCATTTGACTCAGATTCAGTCGGTTTCTATGTTAACAGATGGGTTTGCCGGACCGGGGCATGGTGCAGACATTCATGTATCTGCAGATGGAAAATTTCTTTATGCAAGTACAAGAAGCACTGTGAATGAAATTGCAATCTATTCAATTGATCAGAAAACAGGAATGCTCAGCATAATTGAGAAGCAGCCATCTCTTGGTAAAAGTTCACGAACATTTGAGATTGACCCAAGTGGCAACTGGCTTCTTTCTACCAGTCAGGCAGGGAATGAGATCATTGTATTTAAGCGGGATCCGAAAACTGGAAAATTAAGTCCTGCAGGGCAAAAGTTACAGATCGATAAACCATCTTTAGTTAAGTTTATTCCAATTGAATAATCAGAAAGAATGACTCTGAATTCTTGATGGATAATCATTGATTGATCTGAAATGATAATTAACCGACATCAAATCAAACTGTTTACGTAGTTTTAGTACCAGATTTTTTCTGAAATATCATCTTTAAATTATTTGAAACAGCTTTGAAACATTTTTCAGGAATACTGCTGATTATTTTTGGCCTGCTTGCCGGTATATTCCTAAATGCATCTGCACAAAGTACTTCAAACAAAGGGACTGATTTTTGGGTAGCTTATGGAAATCATGTCGCTGGGTACAGCCCAGTTATTGGCCAGGAAATGGTTGTCTACATCACTTCAGATGTTGGTACATCCGGAGTATTGGAAGTTGGGGGTACAAGTATTCCTTTTCAGGTAACCGCAAATGCAATAACCAATGTAACAGTTCCCCAGACGGCATATATTGGAAATATAGAAGGTACAATAAGTAATAAGGGAATCCATATCACTTCATTGTTGCCTATTGTTGTATACGCACATATTTATGATCAGTCAATTTCTGGTGCAACATTAGTCTTACCTACCAATACTCTTGGAAAGGACTATTATTCACTTAACTACCAGCAAATATCTAATGATATCAATTCTAATTCGTTCTTTTTTGTTGTGGCTACAGAAGACAATACAGAGATCGTAATTACACCTTCTGTTGATACTAAGGGAGGCTTAAAGGCAGGTGTAGCATCTGCGCCAATTAAACTAAATAAAGGAGAGATTTATCAAGTGTTTGGTGTTCAAACTTCACAAATAGTTAGAACTACACAGGGAACTGATCTTACTGGTACTAGAATTCAATCGATTTCAACCACCTCAGCTCCTTGTAAAAAGATAGCGGTGTTTTCAGGAAGTGGTAAAATATCAATTGGATGTTTAAATGCCGGAGGGCTTGCCGGTTCGGCAGATAATTTATTCCAGCAAGCCTATCCTACATCTAGTTGGGGAAAATCCTTTATTACTGTCCCTTCAAAGGATAGAAATTATGATGTCTATCGAATTTTTAAGAGTGATCCCAATGCTGTTGTTAAGTTGAATGGGACTGTTATTCCCAATACAAGTTTTATAAATAATTTTTATTACGATTTTCCAAGTCAGACTGTTAATAATATTGAATCAGATAAATCTATTCAGGTTGTTCTTTATGCCGTCACTCAAGGTAAATCTATCAACTGTACCAATTTACCTGGAGATGTTGGAGACCCTGAAATGATTTTTTTAAATCCTTTGGAACAGACTCTTTCACAGATTACGATGTATTCTACGCAGCTTCACATGATAACTAAGCATTTTATCAATGTTGTTATACCCAAGACCGCGGTTTCAAGTTTTACATTGGATGGAACTTCTCAGGCAGCCCTTTTTCAAACTGTAACTGCTAATCCAGAGTATTCTTATGCTCAAATACCTGTCTCGTCCGGAACACATAATTTACAAGCCAACGCAGGTTTTAATGCCATAGCATATGGATTTGGGAATGCAGAATCTTATGGTTATGCTGCAGGTGCGAATATAAAGGGACTAGGTGTTGAGATTAGAAAGTCAAATAATAATAAAATTGTCAGCTCAGTTTGTGTAAATGAACAACTCATATTGAGTGTTAAATTGAATACATTAACCAGTAAACTAGTCTGGGATCTAGGCAATGGATCAGCTCCAACAGAAATTTTGAATCCGGTTCCTGTAAGTTCAAATCCAATAGATGGATTGTATGAATACATATTTCCAAATAAGGCAATTTATAATACACTCCAGGATTACAAAATAAAAGTTACTGCTGATAAAACTTCAACCGACGGATGTGGAAGTACTGAGGTATTAGAATTGCAATTCTCAGCGATTAACCCTCCCGGTGCAGTAATGGCAGCGCTGAAAAGTACTTGTGTTAATCTCCCCACAACTTTTAGAGACACAAGTTCTGCCAACGGAAAAAAGATTGTAAAATGGTTATGGGATTTTGGAGACGGCGGATTTTCTAATTTACAACATCCTGTACATACCTTCCTTAAATCGGGAGTGTATCCTGTTAAGCTTATGGTTGAGGGTGAAACAGGTTGTGAATCTAATGTTATTAGTCAGGATATTATTGTCTACAATCTTCCTGTCGCTGATTTTATATCAGGTTCACCTGCCTGCGAAAATAAGACAGTAACTTTCAGTGATCAGTCGGTTTC
>CAZGCG010000210.1:0-5086 GCA_964524205.1 uncultured Sphingobacterium sp.
TTTGCCTCCTGATAAATGGCCCGGATCTTTTCAATGAAGAAAATTCTATTCTTATTCATACTTAGTGTTTTATTTTATTCCTCAGAAGCGCAGATTTTAAATGATAGTCTGGAGTACCGTATCCGTCCGGATAGTGTCCGGACCGGTGAACTTTACCTGAGTGTTCATAATTTCAATTACATGCGTAATTATGAGTATTTCAATAAAATACAGGATGGATATACCTTGTTTGGTGCTCAGCTCGAGCCTCAACTGGTTTACTATGCTCACCCAAGGTTGGCATTAACTGCCGGAGTACATTTTCGTAAGGATTTTGGCGGAGAAGGGATTTATAAAACGTACCCGCTATTCAGTGTGAAATACCAGCATGGAAATTCCACTTTGGTGAATGGGGTACTCGAGGGCAATACACATCATCGTATGCTTGATCCGATATATGATTTTGAAAAGAAGATTACCGAGCCGGTTGAATACGGCACCCAGTTTATCATCAATGGCCGGAATTTATTTCTGGATGCATTCATTAACTGGAAAAGAATGGTCTATAAACCGAGTCCGGTGCAGGAGCAAATTCTTGGCGGACTCTCGGCTGAACTTAATCTGATCAAAAACCCAAACCTAAGTCTGTCCGTGCCGGTACAGTTAACTGTATTTCACCAGGGTGGTCAGATCGATGTTGCCGATGACCCATTGCAAACGCTGGTAAATTCGGCTCTTGGTTTTAAATTAAAACTTCCGTTTTCGGGTTGGATCAAAAACCTCAGGACCGAGAATTACCTTATTTCTTTTAATGATCTTTCATTTACTGATCTTCAGCCTTATTCTAAGGGATACGGCTGGTATCTTAACGCAGGCTTTGATACCCAAAAATTCGGATCATTAATGGGAACCTTATGGAAAGGGAATTCCTTTATTTCATCCAATGGAATGCCTTTGTATCAGAGTGTTTCCCAGCATATTGTTCATGCCGGGTATACTGAAAAGCATAGAAAATTATTTATACTCCGGTATTCCTATCAGCAGAAACTCCTCCCGAATCTTTATATGGATTTTCGTTTCGAACCATTGATGGATCTGAACCGTCCTGCAGGCTCAAGGAAGATCGAATTCTCAAACTCCTCATTTCTGATGTATAAACAGGAGTTCAGATTACATAAAGCTAAAGGAAAATAACAGCTGCTAAAGCAATAAGTGCAGGAATGCCCTGAACGTAAAATATTGATTTCTGCACGCTTATTGCCCCATAAATCCCCGCAACCAAAACACAGCCAAGGAAAAACATGGCCACATTCTTCGACCAGGCTTCATCCTGTATGATGAGTGACCAGATCAGTCCTGCGGCGAGGAAACCATTATAAAGTCCCTGATTAGCGGCCATAGATTTCGTTTTCTCAAACATATCGGCCGACATCGATTTGAATGTTCTTCTCCCGGCGGTTGTCCAGGCAAACATTTCGAGCCAGAGAATGTACAGGTGCTCAAGAGCAACAAAAGCGATTAGTAGTTTGGCGATTAGTGTCATAATTCAGTATTTATGATTAACGTGAGTTATACAATTAAAAAACTGACAATATTTAACCACATAGATGATTAATAGTATGTTTTAAATTACACATAGCCGCTACACTTTAATTGAAGCAAAGCTTCAAAAAAATCTGTCTTTATAGATTTATCACCTATATATCCTATGTTTCTATGTTGTTTTTATAAAATTATGTTGAGTTTATGATTAATCAATATACTCATTATCCTCATAAAGACGCAGCCGGTTTTTCAGCATGATCACTTCTTCCTGTAAACGGCTCATTCGCCCAAGCAGATGGTCAATGGTATCAAGTCCTTCCGGATTGATCTCCAGTTCCCTGTGCAGTCTGATCATCCGTTCCAGCTTTTCCAGCTGATCTTCCGGGATATAATCGGTCTGCTGATCATGTACAATTTCAACCAATCCAAATTCCTTCAAATTGCTGATGAATGCGAATTCTATGTTATGGTAAGCACAAAATTCACTTACAGAAATTAAGTATGCCTTAGCCATGACCTTATTTTCTAAGATTTGATAATTCTTTGAACAATTCCTTCTCCTTTTCGCTCAGATCAGTAGGGATCTTCACAGTATAGGTGATATACAAGTCGCCAAACTGGTTTTCATTTTTATAAACCGGAAAACCCTTCCCTTTGAGTTTTACCTTGGTGCCGTTTTGAGTTTCAGGTTTCACGGGTAGTTTGACCTTACCACTCATGGTATCCACTGTAATTTCAGCACCAAGCACCGCAGTATAAAGATCAATTTCTACATTTTTGTACAGATCATTTCCGACGCGTTTGAATTCAGGATCATTGGGAATGGAGAAGGTGATTAAAAGATCTCCGGCAGGTCCGCCATTGATGCCTTGTCCACCATGACCTTTTATTCTGATCGTCTGCCCATTCTCAATTCCGGCAGGGATGGTGAGTCTGATATTTTTACCATTAACGGTAATGGTTTGTTTTTGGGTGGTGTAGACATCTCTTAAATTGAGACGAAGTTCAGCGTTGAAATCCTGTCCCTTAAAATTTGCCTGTCTGCTTTGCCCTGATGATTTTCCGAACATAGAACTGAAAAAGTCTGAGAAGTTTTGATCGCTGAATGAACCTGTATAATCCTGCTGCCCGGTACTCCGGCCGCCGGATGGTCTGCCTTGTCCTTGGGATTGGAACTGATCGGCATGCTTCCAGTCTTTACCGTACTGATCGTATTTTTTACGTTTCTCAGGATCACTCAAAACCTCATTTGCCTCATTGATCTCCTGAAATTTCTTTTGTGCATCCTTATCATTTGGGTTTACATCAGGATGATATTTTCGGGCCATTTTTCGATAGGCCGCTTTGATATCCTTATCTGTAGCAGATTTAGTTATTCCGAGTGCCTGGTAGTAGTCGATGAATGCCATGTATAATATTAATCAAAATTATGTAATAAAATTACGGATAAGTTTGGTGGCGGGTCAAGCCCGCCATGACAGCATAGCAAATGTGATTAAGGAGGTTCCCGCTTTCGCTGGATCCGATTGTTATCGGATGACAAGTCAGTGGGAAGAAAGGGAGATTCCGGCTCGGGGGCCGGAATCGTACGCTCAACGCTAGATGCATATCCAATGAGAAAACTTCCATTCATTTTAACGCCTTTCAACAACCAACAATAGCAGCATTACTTTACCCACCTAAACCGGATCGCAGCGGCAGCTTTTTGCCACTACTTGTGAGCATCTCTACAACAATTTTTCTGGCAAAAACTAAAGCGAAGAGCCGGACTAAATCAAGCGATGGGCACAGGCCTTGCTTTCCAAAAAATTATACAAACATTTGTTGCCAACCTCTTTAATTGCTCAAGTTTAATTGCTAAATATCTAAAATTGTTTAATCTCTATTTTTCACTCAATGCCCCAATAACTGTTTATCCATGTAAATTTTCCTTCCATCTTGCCGGCCTTATCAACGCACCATAATACCCCAATTCCTCTCACGCCTTCACATTTTACCTCAATGATCCTTTAACTCATCAACTCTTCACCTATTTCCCTTCTGGCCGGCCTTATCACCGTACCATTTACCCCAATTCCTCTCACATCTTCACATTTTACCTCTCACATCTTCACATTTTACCTCAATGACCCATTAGCTCTTCATCCATGGAAACTTTCCTTAAAAGTAAATTTTTTGCATTTTTTTTCTTCCTGATGCAACTAAATGCTACTTCCAATCATCTTACCTTTAAAGCATATGAATTTGGACCGGACATTTACAATAGATAGTTTGCTGGATGGGTGCAAAAAAGGTGATCGAAAAGCACAGGAGAGCCTTTACAAAGCACTTGCTTCCAAAATGATGGGGGTCTGTATGCGATATGCGAAAGACACTTTTGAGGCAGAGGATATTCTGCAAATGGGTTTTGTTAAAGTATTTCAAAAGGTTTCCGAGTTTAGAAGTGATGGCTCATTTGAGGGATGGATCAGAAGAATTATGGTTAATACGGCTATCGAAACGTATCGTAAGAATCTGAGAAGTTTAAATGTGGTAGATATCGATGAGGTGTACGATCAGCCACAATCAACTTTTGATATGGGTAAACTGGAATTGAATGATTTGATGAAGCTGGTTCAGCAGCTCTCAAATGGTTACCGGATTGTCTTCAACATGTATGCAATTGAAGGCTATTCACATAAGGAAATTGCAAAAGAATTAGGAATATCTGAAGGTGCTTCGAAATCACAATTGTCGAGGGCCAGAGCAATATTAAAAGATAAAATAATTAAAATGGAGGGCTTAAATTATGCATCCAATATCGGATAAAGAACTGGATAAATTATTCCAGCAGCGTTTTGGGGATCTCGAGATCGAGCCTTCGGCGGCAGTTTGGGAAAAAATTACCGGTACTATGGATCAGAAAAGGAGGAAATCAGCTTTTCCTTCATTCTGGATGGCTGCTGCCAGTATTGTAGTATTGATAGCTGCCGGCTTGTTGTATTTCCGTCCGCAGGAAGTGATCAGGCTGCAGGGAAGTACTGAAATGGCTCAGAATATAGAGGACAATTCCTCGCGTCCTGAGTTAAATGAAGCACCTGTTTCAATCGAAGAGCCGCTTAATGGTACTCAAAAGGAAGAAAGTGTTCTTCCCGATTATGGTCTGGTAAATTCCTCTGAAGTAAAACAGAGTGAATACGTCCTGGTTCCTAAGACTCCTCTTACTGAGCCGGAAGTTAAAGCACCCGCACCCGAGCCTGTAGTAATTGCATCAGAACCTGTTAAAAAGGCCAATCCTGTTCAGCCAAAGAAATCAGTTAAGGTGCCAAACAGGTATTCCGGAGATCAGTCGGCACTGGATGTGACACAACCGGATATGATGGCTATCGCTGATTTTTCTGAGGATGAGCTTAATCCGGATGAATCAGAGGTCAGAGGTCAGCGGAAGATCAGAAGCATAGGAAGCCTGGTCAACTTTGTCATCGCAAAGGTTGATAAGCGTGAAGATAAACTCATCGAATTCAAGGATAGCGATGAAGGATCTGAGGTTTCAGGTATCAATTTAGGATTAGTAAAAATTAAA
>CAZGCG010000210.1:5186-6349 GCA_964524205.1 uncultured Sphingobacterium sp.
CCGGTGCAGGGCTCGACTGGAATCATATGCGCCTGAAGCAAAATATTACTTTCCAAAAGGATAAATCTACCCTGACTTATGTGACAGATGCAGTGGATTATAAAAAGAACCGTTTCTCCAGTCAGTATCTGCGAATCCCGCTATCATTTCAATTCCGTACAAATGATGATAAGAAAGGGGATAAGTTGAATTTTGTCATCGGTCCGGAAATTGGATTCCTTCTGAATGGTAAAGTTAAACAGGTAAGCAGTGAAAACGGGAAGGATAAGTTCAAGGATGATTATAACTTCAATCCATTCCGTTACGGAGCCTTTGCCCGAATTGGTTATGGTGGAATGGGAGTTTATGTAAAATATTATGGGAATGATGTTTTTGCTGAGGGTCAGGGTCCTGCAGACTTTAAAAACCTTTCTTTCGGACTGATGTTCGGATTCTAAAAAACCATTCAATTAAGAGCCCCGCCTTTGTTTTTAGAACAGGAGGCGGGGCTTTTTTTATATATTTGATTCCATGTCAAATACTCTTATTTCCCTTGAAAAAGTAAGTCTGCATTATGCTGAAGATACCAGAGCTGGTGTTAGTGAAATAGATTTTTCGATCAATAAGGGCGATTTTGTCGCCATAGTTGGTGAAAGCGGAAGCGGTAAAAGTACTTTGCTTAAAATTATATTTGGCCTGCTTGCTCCGGATTCAGGAGAGGTATTTTTTAAGGGCCGGCATCTTGAAGGACCGCATGAAAAGTTAATCCCCGGCCACGATTCAATGAAAATGCTGAGCCAGGATTTTAATCTGAATATTTATGCCAGGGTGTATGAAAATATTGAGAGCATGCTTTCTAATGAGGATTTGAAAGGTAAGAAGCAAAAAGCTGCTGATATGATGAAACTTCTTGGCATTGAGCATCTTGCAAATAAGAGGATTGTAGAACTGAGCGGTGGAGAGCAGCAGCGTGTGGCACTTGCCCGGGCAATCATTACCGAACCTGAAGTGCTGCTTTTGGATGAGCCTTTCAGTCAGCTGGATGCCTTGTTAAAAACCCAATTTAGAGCCGATCTGAAGCATTTATGTGATCATCTAGGTATTACGATCATCATGGTTTCGCATGATCCTGTGGATGGGCTTACTCTTTCCAATAGGATATTAATTTTGAAAGAAGGCAAACT
>CAZGCG010000211.1:0-6344 GCA_964524205.1 uncultured Sphingobacterium sp.
TGGAGCAGCTTTTTCATGACCTTCCGGGATTTGATATCTCCAGAAATTCAGGATTATCTTATTCTGATATGTACCAGAGGGGATACCGGACTGCTGCTAATACCGACCGGACACTTTTACTCGTCGACGGAGTAGAGGATAATGAGATGTGGTCAAATTCCGCTTTCATCAGTCGCCAGTATGCCCTGAGCAATATCAAAAGGGTTGAGATCATCTATGGCCCCGCATCCACAATTTATGGTGCCAATGCCTTTCTGGGAGTAATCAATATTATTACAAAGAATGAAGAGGACTATTTTAAACAGGAGCGGGCATGGAATACCAATGAGAAGACTTCCAGATTTGGAGTAACAGGACATGGTGGCGTGGGATCATTAAATACAAAATTCGGAGATGTCACAGTTTCCGGAATGGGCAGGGATATGTTCTTTGCAGTGACAGGCAGAGCTTATCAATCAGATGAACATGACCTTTCATCTTTCGCCGACTGGGATAGTAAATGGTCGGCTGATGAATTTGGTCCAAACCGTTATCAAAATATCCTGACCCAGGATTATACAGCTGCAAGAGAAGCTGCTTATTTAGCCAATGATCCGGGCAGAAGGTATTTTACAGTGAATGCCGATAAGACTAAGATTCTGCCCACAGCAGCAGCCATCTTTAGAGCCGATTCATTAGATCAGGCCAATTATAAAAAGGGATATAACGGGATAGGAACCCAGTATTCTGATGAAGCAAAAAACTATTATCTGTCGGCCAAACTTCGTGTTGGCGACTTCAAATTTGGATTGGAATACCAAAAATGGTCGGAAGGTGTAGCCCCAATCTATATCGATAAGTATTATGCAGTTAGTAAGGAACTTACCCATTGGGAAGTGCGCCAGCAATATTTTTATGTAAAATATGATAAGAGTTTATCTGAACGGATTTCCTTTTCCAATTTTTCATATTTCCGTACAAGTGATTTCGGAAAGAATGCAGTGACAACCCGTTTTTATGGTTTTGCTAACGCCGGTATCTCTTTTCAGGATCTGATTACCGGCCGCAATCCTTATTTCTTGCCTACTTATTTTTCACAGCAATCGAAACAGTTCAGGACTGAGTCAAAACTGAATTATGTGATTAACGAGAAAATGGACTTTAACCTTGGGGTAGAATTGAGAAATGGTCTTTTACAGGGCGATTATGTCAATTCGACCACTGAAGACCCCATAACTACCGGAACTTCTGCGAATGGAATCAAAGGCGGTAATTATTACTCAATAATGGATCTGGGAGTTTACGGACAGTTAAGCTATCAGGACAGGGCAAGAAAACTGAACATCAGTGCTGCGGGCAGAATGGATAATAATAAGATCAATAGTATTTATGGCTATGGAACGGTATTCAATCCAAGATTGTCTGTGGTTTATTACCCTGGCAAGTTCATTTTTAAATCTATTTATTCAGAGGCCTTCCTCGATGCTTCTGTCTACAATAAATTCGCAACATCTTCGGCCCGATTGGTTAATAATCCTTTATTAGAACCTGAGCGTGTTAAGAACCTCGAGGTTTCGGCCCGTTTTACCCCATTTAATCAGACATTTTTTGAAGTAGCCTACTTTAATGCATCTTACAGCAATACTCTCGGAACTGTCAATATTGATACTTTGGGAGTCAGAACAACCCAGTTCCGGGCGATTGGTAAGTCCCATATACAGGGTATTCAATTTGCCGGAGAGACTAAACTTTTGGAGAAAGTAAGTCTGTTTGCTAATTTTTCAATTATTGATCCAACCAGGATTTCTGCCGGTACAAGCGGAAGCCAAAAGGTTAGGATAGGTGATATTTCCAATTTCTCGCTTAATGCAGGTGTTAATGCCAAATTCATCAAGGACAAGTTGAATCTGAATATCAGAGCTAATTTTGTTGGAGATAAACCTACAGGAGCGAATACATCAATCAGCGGAAGCCCTTTCAGTGAAACTCCCGGTTATACACTTATAAACACTGCGGTCAGCTATAACCTCAACAAGATGTTTATGCTCCAGTTAATCACTAATAATTTATTTGACCTGGATTATGTGTCACCTGGTGTAAGGGCGGCCAGCGGTGTTCAAAGCTCCAGAATTCCGCAACCCGGACGAACGCTTACTGCACGTATTGTAGCTAATATAGGTAAGTAATATGGCGATTATTAAGGGATTATCGGGAGTAATAAATCTTCGGCCTGAAGAACAAAAATCGTTCAGATCTCTGTTCCTTTTGTCGCTGATTACCGGTATTGGCCTTTCTTATTACTTTGTTGCTGTAAATACCTTTCTGATTCAAAAAGCAAGTGTATCCAATCTGCCTTATGCTTATATTATTTCAGGATTAGGAGGGGTGCTGCTGATTAAGATTTACCAGCAGCGTCAGCGCAGTCGCGGGATAATCAATAGCTACAGGGAAAGTGTGATCGCATTTTTTCTGGTCGCTGCATGTGTCTTTATGGCTTTCATCAAACTGGGTGATAATCCGGCCTATGCTGTTTATCTTGCGTACCTGGGCTTTTTGTTTAATATGCCATTTACAATCATATTTGCATTAAGTTTTTCTGGTATTTGTTCACGCCTTTACAATATGGCACAAAGCAAGCGCTTATTGGCACTTGTTGGAACAGGGGAGATCATTGCATCCATTATCGGTTATCTGACAGCACCTTTGATCAGTCAGTTAACCGGAAGCCCTAACTATTTATTACTGCTTGCTGCGGCCTGTATACTTCCTGCTTTAATACCAATTTACAGGCTTGCCTCAAGTAATCATGAAAAGCTGAGCCATATTGTGGTAGCAAAGACAGCACTAAAGAAGCTGAATTTGTCTTTCTTTAGCAATGAGAAGTTCTACCTTCTGATTGCAGTAGTTTCTGTCTTCTCAGTTTCAGCAATTTATTTTGTAGACTATTCCTACCTCATCTCGGTGAGATTTATGTCGGGGTACAGCGGTATTGAAATTGCAACTATTGTGGGTTTTTTCTTTAGTATAGTAAAGGTTGGTGAACTTGTTTTTTCTTTTCTGTCAGGTCATATTTTAAGTACTAAGGGAGTTAAGTTTTCAATATTGCTGCTGCCCGCTTTGCTGACAGGATGTTTTGTCTTCGCCATAACAGGCAGTCTATTGTTTAAGGGTGAACCAATCTTTATTCTCTCATTCGTATTTCTCGCAAAATTTGCTGAAAGGGTGATCAGAAAAGCGATCTCAACACCTGCAATAAAAGTTTTATACCAGGTTACAGGCCCGGATCGTTTGAGAATTGAAGCCACAATTGAAGGAGTATTGAATCAGGTGGCAACAGTGATATCGGGTCTGCTGCTGCTTGTGTTTTCAGGTCTTTTTGCAGGTTTTGAACCTTTGTTTTTCCTGAGCATTATCTCAGGTGTTTGTTTTGTATTATTTTTAGTTTGGACTGGCTTAAGCCTGAAATTGCATGAGAATTATAAAAAGAAAATATGGACCTATCTTACTGAGATCAGATCTGATACAGGCTCTAAAAGAAAAGAAAACAGGGAGATTGACTTTGAAAATTCAGGGAATATCATTGCTTCAGGAGATCAGCACCCATTATCTGAAGCTTTAGGCAGAGCTTTAAGTGCAATTTCTGAATCCAGAAATACCGGGGATATAGATCAACTAAAAAACTATTCACCAAGAGATTTAAGTCACATCGAATCAGATGATAAAGATCTTTTAAGTCGTAAGATCATATCATCTTATTACTCTACAGATAATTTCTTTCACAGGCTGCTTGTAATTAATTTCTTAAGAACTGGCGGGCAGAGGCTGTCAACAAAATTATTAAAAGAGCTTGGTGAAATATCCGATCTGCAACTGAAATATGAACTTTTGTTAGCATATAACCTCGACACCAGGAAGCCCGAAACAGCTGATATTTTTTACTTTGAGGATCTTTGTGAGAAGTACTCTAATGAATTAATTCTGGCAATGTCGGCACAGTTTGATCTGCAGGAAATTGATGATCCTGAATTACAAGCCGAACTGAAATCATATACTGATATGTTAATCAGAATTTTATTCGAATTACTGAAAGTATTGTATGATCCTTCCGCAATTCAGGTTATTTATGAGATCATAACTAATGATGAGAATCAGGATATCGAAAACAGACTATTTGCGCTTGAGTTATTGGACAATACCCTTAATGATGAATTAAAGAAAAGGCTTATACCTATTTTTGAACCGGCACCCTTTGATCAGAAAATTCACAGACTACAGCAGTTCGTTCCCGTTCATTCAGAAAATAAGGAGAAGAAGCTCAAGGAGTTATTGATGAAAGATTTCACACTGGTGAATCCTGGTTTGAAGGAAACCTGTCTGATCGCATATTTTAATCTGACGAAGGATGAGTCTGTACTCAATGCTTTCTTTACCAGTAAGATCAGAAATTTACATTCAAAGGCTTCTCAGCTTTTAAACAATGATGATTGCAGTACAAAAGATATAATGATCGCAGAATTAAAAAAGACCTATAAATTAAGTTCATTGCAATGTTCGTATCTGTTTAATCAGGCTGTACAGATTCCCGGGACTAAAGCGGATAAAATGGGATCTGCTGTGAAAGCTAAAACGGGCAACCCTTATTCAGTTAATATGGGGCCTGCTAATGGAGGATTAATACTCGATGCTTATGCTCTTGCACTGTTTATTGATAAAAATCAATCCGGGGCATAGCCAATCATCAGAAAACGATCTGCATTCTCTTCTCTAAGATTGAAACGTTGAAAAACATCCATGCCAAGGTTTTCAGTTGCCTGAATTAGCCTTTGTTGTTCACTTAGAGAATATAGTGTGTTTTCTGCCACAGAACGTAAAATAAATGGATGCTGTTTATCGACAGGTATTCCTTTAAATTTTTCGGCAATGATCCCATGTACTATCTTTTCACCTTGTTCATCATAATTTCCATTCATATCCGGTTGTACAGCGGATACATATTTGTTAAACCAGTAGTAAACAATAGGAGTGGCAGTTGTCCACCACAACAGAAATTTTCTGTTATCCTGCTTTTCTCTTTCGCGGCAATCTTCCATGAACTTCAGATAGAGTGATTTGCCGAGGCCCTTTCCTTTAAGATCATCCCTGCAGCCACTTAATCCGAGATAATAGGTGTCTTCGCCATTGACCTTCTCAAAGTTGATCATGAAAAATGCCAGGAGTTCATCCTGCTCATTGTTAACTATATAAATATCCTGGTTATGTTCAATCTCGCGTTCAATAAGCTGAGTATTGGTAATATAAGTAGCATTGGTAAGTTCAAGAATCCGGGAAACCAAATCTGCATCAGACTTGAAATTTGTACGCAGTTGTATTGTTGAGATTTGTTCCATTTATAGTTTTAAAGATAAATAAATTGAACAAAAAGGAAATATTTATTTGGGGAATAGGAACCCGATAGCTATTGGGTAGGGAATAGGGAATAGGGAATGGGAAATAGGGACCACCTAAATTCTATATCTCACATCTCACATCTCATATCTCACTTCCCATAAACCCCAATCGTTCCCTTATGCAATTTGTCTGCATTGGCTTTACTATCAGAAATAAATAGCTTTTTGCCGGAGTATCCGACGATTCCCAGGGATACATTGAAGTCGTTTTTATCCAGAATCTGAAACTTAGTATCAGTTTTAATCAGCTTAGGATTACCATAACAACCAAACCACCATTGACCTTCATGAAATTCGGCAGTTTGGATTCCTTTGTAAGTATAGCCGCTTGCAATCACATGGCGTTTAATGAATTTAAAATCTTTATTGTATTCGTAGATATAATTTTCATTAGCTCCCTTTGGTAAACCACCTACGACAAAGAAATTTCCCCTGTAAGAAGAAATGCCACCGGCACCATGAACCAATTCAGGCACTTTATATCTCCCCAGTTCTTTTAAGTTTGCGGCATCATACACAAAAACCCAGGAATCTTCCTGACCCGCCGGTTCGTTAAATTTACCAAGATTGACCGCAACATATACTTTCCCTCCATTAAAGCAGAGATCACCATGATGATTTAATACTTTAATGCGATCCAATATCTTACCTTTCAGATCGGTTCTGACCAGCTCATTGGTAAAACTCCAATAGATATTGCTTTTCTTATCGGTACTGATTCCCTGTAAATGCATAGGGTAGAGGCCTTCACATTCAATAGTCTCAGTGAGTTTGTAATCATAAATTACACTGTCTTTAAGGGTTCCTGAGTAGTTTAATGAACTTATGAAATTACTTGAAATCAGGTTTAATGTACTTGTAAGTGATAAAAATAGAAGGATCAGGTTTTTCATTTTGAGGATTTATACGTTTAATATC
>CAZGCG010000212.1:0-6340 GCA_964524205.1 uncultured Sphingobacterium sp.
TACATTCTGAATCCTACCAATCCTATAATCCTTAAATCCTAATAATCCTAGCTCAGATAGTTGTTCATTCATTGTCTGAACTATGATTTATTCGATTTTTGTGATTATAATGATTCCCTTCTTCACAGCTTTATCCTACTTATCCTATAATCCTATAATCCTAGCTCAGATAGTTGTTCATACATTGTCTGAACTGTGATTTATTTGATTTTTGAGATTCTATGATTTCAAGAACTAGTTTAAAATCCTTCTTCTATTAATTCTTTATTTACCATCATTCCTGCAGTAGTTCCCATTGCAACGGCATTAGCCACAGTACGCATGCGTGTGCAATTATCGCCACAAGCAAAAATTCCCTCAATGTTAGTTTTTTGAGCAGGGTTTACACGGATATATCCCTCATCATTTATTTCACACCCCAGCAATTCAGGAATGGCGCTGTGCTGAACAAATGCACTCCGGGCATAAAGAGCTTTGACAGGAGTATTGCTTCCATCTTTAAAATGGACACTTTTTAAATACCCGTTTTCATGTTCCAATTGCTCAATTTCTGCTTCTACTACCCGGATTTTATGTTTTTTTAATTTTGCTGATTGCTCAATGCTTAAATCTGATTTTCCGTTTGTGAACAAGGTCAGATCATCAGTCCAGTTGGAGATAAGAACCGAGAATTCGAATCCAAAATCATCATTCCCCAAAATTCCGGTCTTCAGATTTCTAACCTCATAACCATGACAATAAGGACAGTGAAGTACACTTATCCCCCAGCTTTCAGCATAACCCGGAATATCAGGCATAATGTCTTTGATACCTGTGGCGAAAATCAACTTCGATGCGTTGAATTTTTCACCCGAATCCGTCCAGATCTCAAAACCATATTTGGTTTTTTCAGCATCAGTTGCCAGTCCGTTGAAAAATTCCACTGTCTGATAGCGCTTCACCTGTTCTTTTGCAAGTGCGGCAATTTCGGCCGGTTTCTGCCCATCATGAGTAATAAAGTTATGCGATTGCGGTGTTTGCCTATTGCAGGGTTTGGCACTGTCAATAATCAAAACTTTTTTTAAAGCCCTCCCAAGCGCCATTCCAGCAGCAAGTCCTGAATAACTGCCACCGATAATTATTACATCATATTTTTTAATGTTTTGCATTGCCATTGGATTTGTATTTGCGAATGATAAATTCAACGAGAGGAATCCCAATAAATACCATCCATGGCACCAATGAAATGGTTAACAAAAAGGTACGCTGGTATAAGGGGATTGCGGATAATTGTTCTCCGAACAGATAAAGGAAAAATGTGATTGAGGGGTAGATTACAACCCATATTTTAATGGATGTGATTAGTTTCATTTTTGAATTCATACAACTTATTTATTTGAAAAATTTTATTGAATCCAAATCTCCTTAGTATTTGAACATTCCTGATAGGACAATGATTGATTTGTATAGTACTAAGTCAAAGTCTTGAGAATGTCCTATCGACAGATGAGGCTTTGTTTTATATATGACTGACAATCAGAGTGAATTACGAATAAGTCCAATTCAATTTTATTATTGTCCTATTATGTAGATTAATGCTGAAATACTTTTGCTTCATCAATTAATTCTAAAAAAAAATTATGAAAGCAACATTAAAAATAGGAGTCGTACTAGGTATGATTTCTCTGAGTATTAACGCATTTGGTCAATCTAATGATCTGTTAACTGAAGGCACTAAAGAGGTCAGGAAGATTCAAAACACATTTTTAGACCCTGTATTTAAAGTAGTAAGTACCAGCATGAATTATGGTAGTTCAAACGGAGCATTGGCAGATTTTAAAAAGCAAAGCCGGGGAATACAAGCGGGTTTAACATTTCAGGCAGGCCTGAGTCCTGATTTTTCATTAGCATCAGAGCTATACCTTATTATGAAGGGTGGAAAATTAAAGAATAATAATCCGGTTTATGGCAAAGAAACAACTGACAGGTTGTATTCCTTAGAACTACCGGTTATGGCCCGTCTGCATCTGGGTAAATTCCACACCAATGCCGGACCATCCGTGTCATATAACATATTTGGCAATAGAAAAACAGATGGGCAAAAAAGGGATCTCTCCTTTGGTAGATCAGGGCAGGACTTCAAAAGTTTTGAAGCAGGTATTCAGGTTGGTGGAGGTTATACTTTCAAAGCAAAGAAGCGTATGGTTACTCTCGACCTCAGGTATAATCATGGCCTGACCAATATCTCTCATGTCAGGGAAATATATAACAGGAATGTGATGATCAGCATGCATGTTTATCGGCCATGGAAAACAAATCCTTTTAAAGCAAATAAAAAATAATACAATGGAAAGAAGAATCACATCTCAAAAGGATGCAATCACAACAGGTGCATTCTTTATAACTGCGACAATTGCAGCAATCATTGGAATTAGTTTGTATGATCCCATTTTAAATGATTCAAATACTTTGTCGGCAGCTTCAGCAAATTCAAATCAGATTGAATTAGGCGCGTTGTTTGAATTAATACTTGCCTTTGCCAATATCGGAACTGGAATTATGTTATTCCCTTTTCTCAGAAAATATAGCGAAAGCTGGGGCCTTGCATATGCCTGTTTCAGACTTCTGGAGGTTGTATTCATTTTAATTGGTATAATTAGCCTTTTGTCAATTGTAAAGTTAAGTCAGGAATATACCGGATCAGAATTGGCTTCACTTCAGGCAGCAGCAAGGACCTTAAAGACGATCCATTCCTGGTCATTTATACTCGGGCCTCATTTTATGCTGGGCATCAATACTTTTATTTATAGCTATATCTTTTATCAATCAGGCTTAGTGCCGAGGAAACTTT
This sequence comes from uncultured Sphingobacterium sp., assembly GCA_964524205.1. Taxonomy (GTDB): domain Bacteria; phylum Bacteroidota; class Bacteroidia; order Sphingobacteriales; family Sphingobacteriaceae; genus Daejeonella. The sequence goes on from CAZGCG010000212.1 coordinate 2,831, forward strand.
CCATTTTGGGGCTAGGTGGGGCGGTCCTGATTTTTATTGCTGCTGTTCAGGAGATCCTGGGATATATTCCTCATTTCTCAGCACAGATAATACCTTATGCCTTTCCTATTGCCATTTATGAAATGATTCTGGCAGTCTGGCTGATACGCAAAGGTTTTAATCTGGAAATGATAAAGCCTGTGAAGTATTTGTTAGAAACTTATTAAATTGTTTAACATTTTAACAGATGAAGAGAATTCCTATAAGGCAAATCAGGTCTTCATTCATGGAGGAAGTTACTCCCGAGCGTTTTAACATCCGCAGGGTGGAAGATGTAGTTGGTAATAAGGATCTGTTCCATGACTTGCACAGACATAATTTCTTCTTCATTCTTGCGGTAACAGATGGCGAGGGTACCCATGAAATTGACTTTAGTTCTTACCCGGTAAAGAGCAATTCTGTTTTCTTCATAAAGCCTGGTCAGGTGCACCAGCTTGAGATGAAAGCCGGTTGCTCCGGGTATTTGCTGGAGTTTAACGCTGAGTTTTATCATCCATCAAGCAAAGCCGCAATTCAACATTTAAAAAAGGCAAGTAACCGAAATTTCTGCCACTTTGATAAGGATGGCTTTCATAGGCTTAATCAGATTCTGGATAATATATACAGTGAGTATACTGAGAAACAGGAGGCCTATCAGGAATGTATAAAAGCGGGTCTGGATCTTTTAATGATCAGCTTGTTCCGACAGAGCCGTAATTCAGTTGCATCGCCATCAGGCAGCCATCTTTATGCCCAGGATAGGCTGGAGGAGTTTTTCGAACTGCTTGAGACTCATGTCACAGCTCATAAGCAGGTTTCATATTATACTGATCTGATGAATCTTTCAGCATTTCAACTAAATGAAATCATAAAATCAACAGTAGGCAAAACATCATCGGAACTAATAAATGATCACATCATCCTTGAAGCAAAACGACATTTGCTGGCAACCCCAAATCAGGTTAAGGAGATAGCCGAACAGCTAGGTTACGAAGACGTATCTTATTTTATCCGCTTTTTTAAAAAGCATACCGGATACTCTCCCGAAGTATACCGGATTAAGCACAGTTAAATCCTGCTAAACTCCTTTTTGGTCCTATCCTTCAGTTCCTGCCGACTATAATTTTGTTTCAATAAAATTTAATTAAAGAATTACAGATATGAAAATTATCATTGTTGGTGCTACAGGCACTATGGGCAAGTATTTAGCAAATGCATTTGAAAAAGATCATGAAACTATTAGGGTTGCTTCTTCGGGAGGAGACATTCAGGCCGATATTACATCCCCTGAGTCGATTGAAAATTTATTTAAAGAAGCAGGAGCTTTCGATGCTCTTATTTCGACTGCCGGTCCCACATATGTTGGACCCTGGAAAAATCTTACAGATAAAGAATTCCGGAAAGGGGTAGAAGGGAAGATGATGGGACAGATCAATCTGGTGCTTATCGGTCAACATTATATCAATGCCAAAGGGTCATTCAGCTTAATAACAGGCGAATTAACTCATAATCCTCAATTAAACTTTGCAAATGCATCTGCTGCAAATGGAGCAGTAGAAGGTTTTGTTCGGGCGGCTGCAATTGAACTACAAAATGGAATCAGGATAAATGCGGTAAGTCCGACGGTTATTGAAGATTCACCCCAATATTTTCCATTCTTTCCCGGCGAAATTCCTGTAAGCATGAAACAATTAGAGTATGGCTTTCGCAGAAGTGTGTTTGGTGCCAATACCGGACAAATAATAAAGCCATAGGCCTTTCAGAAGAACTAATTCAAAAATCTACTGTTCGGGATACTATCCCGAACTACCGATAAAATCGGGTTTAAATATGGCAAACAGCGGAGCTTTAGCTTCCAGTTCATTCATTGTCTGAGCTATGATTTTTGGGATTGCTATGATTTCCCTAATTAAGTTTGAATCCTACCAATCCATTAATCCTAAAATCCTAGCTCAGATAGTTTTTTTCATTCATTGTCTGAACTGTGATTTCTATGATTTTCCTAATGTTTTTTTTACGCTTGAATCATATAAATCATTTAATCACAAGAATCACGGTTCGGACAGTCTCCAGCTGTTCGGGATGTTATCCTATGATCCTTATTAAAGCGCGTTTAAAGTCCGCGCTCGGCATTGTTTTCAAGCGTAACAACATTTCTGAATATTCGTGTAAAATCTTCCTCTGTTGGTAAATATTTTGCTATTTCTTTAGGCAGTTGCCTGTAATTATAGGTAGCAACACCCATTGGTTTGTTTATTAGTTCAAGAGCATATTCTACGGTTAGCTTGCTCTTGCTTTTACACAATAAAATGCCAATACTTGGGTTATCTTCAGGATATTTTATAGTCTTATCTAACAAATGCAAATACCAGTTAAGTTGCTGGCTGTGTTCAGGTTTAAATTCTGTCGCTTTTAGTTCCAGGGCTATCATAGACTTCAGTTTGCGGTGATAAAACAAAAGATCTATATAATATTCCTTTTCATCAACTTCTAACCTGAATTGCTTCCCCATAAATGCAAAATTGTTTCCAAACTGTCCAAGTATTTTGGCAATATTTTCAACTATTGCATTTTCAAGTTGTTTCTCTGAATGTGTATCCTCAAGTCCTAAGAATGAAAGATTGTATTCATCTCTAAATTCAAGACGATATTCGCTTAATTTGTTTTCTGCTAAAGTTTGTGTGAAATTATTCTGAAAATTTGCCTGTTTATTGTAGCTGTCAAACTTGATTTCCTCTTCCAGTACACTTCTGCTCCATCCCCTTTCAATGCACATATTCAAATAAAAGGTTCTTTGTTCTTCATCTTTTATTCTGGCAAATATGAGATTGGTGTGCCCCCACGGAATTTTGGACACAGCCTGTGTCCAAAATTCATTTCTTTTGGTTTCCTCATAGATTAGCCTCATCCTTCGAAGATTTCTTGACGAAAAACCTTTGATGCCGCTATACTCAGCCTGTAAATCATGCGAAAGGGTATCAACAATACTATCTCCCCAACCTGATTTTAATTTTTGGGATAAAATTTCTCCAATATCGATATATAATAAAATTAACTCCTGATTTACAGCTAACAGGCTTTTGTATTGGGCAACACGAATTCTCTGTTTTAAATCTGCCAGTGTTTGGTGATAATTAGCGGGGATAATGGACTTTGGGATTACCAATTTTAATTATCATTAAATACCTGATTTAATAACTTATATCCAAAAGTTATGAAATGTTCTCTGATTCTTTAAGAGTTCTGATTTTTATTGTGTAAACGGTAGATTTTATTTAGGGAATGGTTGGTATTAGGCTGATGGATTTAGATTACAATTAGAGATAAATTGTCCTTAGCTTCCAGTTCATTCATTGTCTGAACTGTGATTTTCCTGATTATTGAGATTCTATGATTTCCCTTATTACGTTTGAATCCTACCAATCCTTTAATCCTAGAATCCTAGCTCAGATAGTTTTTTTCATTCATTGTCTGAACTGTGATTTATTTGAT
>CAZGCG010000213.1:0-6323 GCA_964524205.1 uncultured Sphingobacterium sp.
GAAGCAGGGGGTGGAGACGAAATGGAAATAAGCTCAAAGCCGAAAGCTCAAAGCTTAAAGTTATAGGTTGTAAGTTATAGGTTGTAAGTTTTGGAAAATGCTTTTTGAATGGGATTTTAGTTTATAGATTTCAGTACAGGCAGAATGGTTTAATATGAAAATTTTGAGGTTTGCTGTGTTTTTTATATTTTTTCTGATGCCGGATTTATTATCTGCCCAAAATTCATGGAAAAAAGTTAAGGAGGAATTGATATTTCAGGATGCACCATTTGCCCAATGTCATGCATCTACTTTACTGGAAACATCGAATGGTGAAATTTTAGCAGCCTGGTTTGGTGGGACTCATGAGGGGAATAAGGATGTTAAAATATGGACTTCAGTAAACCGAAATGGAAAATGGACTTTTCCTGTTGAAGTTGCAAATGGAGATTTTGGTACGGGAGGAACTTTTCCGCTTTGGAATCCTGTGCTTTTCAAAAATTCAGAGAATAAGATTTTCTTATTTTATAAGGCTGGTCCCAATCCACGGGAATGGTGGGGAATGTATAAAACATCTGCAGACCAGGGTAAAACATGGTCGGAAGCTATTCGCTTACCGGATGGAATACTTGGACCAATAAAAAACAAACCGATTCAGCTTATTGATGGTACCATTCTTTCACCATCGAGTACTGAAACTATGGAAATCTGGAAAGTACATATCGAAAGATCAACAGATCAGGGGAGAACTTGGCAAAGGATTCCTGTCGACCCTGATACTGAGTTTGGTGTAATTCAACCCAGTATCCTTACTTATCCCGATGGTAGATTACAGATTCTATGCAGGAGCAAGCAGGGTAATGTTATAGAATCCTGGTCAGATGACAAAGGACTTACCTGGACTAAAATGAAGCGCACCGAATTGCTCAATCCTAATTCAGGTACTGATGCTGTCACTTTGAAAAATGGCTCTCAGCTAATCGTTTACAATCCACTGATCCCTGGTAAGGAATGGTTTAATGGCAGGTTTAAATTGAATATTGCCCAGTCTTTGGATGGCAGAAAATGGCATGATATCATGCTTCTTGAAGATGGAACTAAAGAAGAATACAGTTATCCGGCAATTATTCAAACCAGAGATGGCAGAATACACATTTCATATACTTTTGACCGGAAAAATATAAAATACCTTGTTCTTGAACACAAATAATTTTGAATATCCATTCGATTCGAAATTTTATCAGACTTACGACATCTCATATCTCATATCTCACATCTAACATTTCATACATGAAAAGAAGAGAAATTTTAAAAAGCCTTACCATTCTTCCTTTAGCAGGTGCTATAGGTACAAAAAATGCTGAAGCTGAATCAGTACAAAAATCAGACTGGACCCCCAAGAAGGTAGCGATTCCAAGTCCTTATCCAAGTACAAGTCCATTGTCTGCTTGTATCCGATCAGGACATCTTGTATTTATCTCTGGGGTCGGCGGCTGGTATGCTGATAGAAGAAAAGAGCCGGGTGATATACAGGTGCAGATCAGAAGTGCACTGGAGCATATGAGAACGCTTCTGGAGAAGGCTGGGACTAATATGGGAAATGTGTTAAAGGTGCATATGTCGCTTGCCGAACCAAATAAGAACATTAAGGCGCTTAATGAGGTTTACGGTGAATACTTTCCTGACCCTAAGCCAGTACGTTCATATACAGGTTGTAGTCCTGAGCATATGGGCAGAGACGGTATTCTGGTTCAGATCGATTGTATAGCTTATATCGATTAGGCTTTTTGCCTTTTTTATTTGCCTGGGAAGCCTTTGCTCTGCATTTCATTGATTTAAATCAATGCTATTTCTTAACTGAAATCATTGTCTGAATATTTTTCAGGCTCTAATTTTGTGCTAAGATATTTGAGCCGGAATGGTTAAAAGCATTGCTGTATTTGGAGTAAACAGAACATATGGTTCAGTCCTTGCTGAAAAGCTTGCAGCACACCCATTCAGGATTTTAGCACTATCTGATGAGATTGATCATTGTCCATCTTTGTTATTAGATTACCCTGATGCAGATCTTCAAGTTCTGAATTGTCCTGCTCAAACAGGTTGGGAAGCAGATATTATTGTGATAAACGTCTCTGCTGAAGATCATTTAAAACTTGTTAACTCTATCCGTGAATTCGTAACTAAAAAGATCGTTCTGAATATTTCTGAATTTAGAAAAGAAGGTTCATTGAATGATGAAATTGATCTTGAATCGCTGTTGCCTTATTCCAGATTGATCAATCTGAGTTTTATTGAAAGTAATGTGGGACAGTTGCTATTTTCTATTTCCGGAAGAGACCGGGACGCGCTTGAGGAAACTGAAGCAATACTTAAACAGGCAGGATTTGCAAATGTTCCTTATGAATTATCAGAATCAAATTAATTATAAACCATAAACAAACAAAAATGAAGAAAACAATTTTTATTGCTCTTGTAACATTAATTAGCCAGGCTACAGTTCAGGCACAAACAAGCTGGAAATCAGACAAAGCCCATTCGAAATTAACCTTTTCAGTGGTTCACCTTGGTATTTCGGATGTTGAAGGACTGTTCAGGAATTTTGATGCAACAATTACTGCAACAAAAGCAGATTTTAGTGATGGGGTTTTTGAATTAACTGCTGATGTTAAATCAATTGATACTGAAATTGAAATGAGAGACAATCACCTGAGAAGTCCCGACTTTTTTGATGCAGAGAAGTTCGATAAAATTACTTTCAAAAGCACTTCAATAAAGCCTGCAGGTAAGAATAAATATACACTTAGTGGCAATCTTACGATGCATGGAATTACCAAGCCGGTAAGTATGAACCTACTTTACCGTGGTACAATCGTACATCCGATGAATAAAACTAATGTTGCCGGGTTTCAGTTAACCGGTTTATTAAAGCGTTCAGACTTTAACATTGGCCCAAATTTCAAAGCTCCGATGATTAGTGATGAGGTTGAGATTAAAGCAGATGGTGAGTTTGCCGCAACATAATTATTTATAAATCTTTAGTAAAGAAAATGGCTGTCTGATCAATCAGACAGCCATTTTCTTTTAATGAATGATATACTTTATTATATCAATTCAGTACTTAGGATACAATTCGTTTCCTGACTCTGCTCAAAGTCTCCGGTGTGATACCTAAATAAGATGCGATCATATGTTGCGGAACTCTTGCAACAATATTGGGGTATGCAGAAAGGAGTCTGAGGTATTTTTCGTCGGCACTGTCGCTTAAAGATGCGGTAAGCCGACGGTGTGTTGCAACCATGTTTGCCTGACTCAGAAGTCTGAAATAGCGTTCAAACTTAGGTACCCTTTCATATAATTCATCCAGCGAAGATCTGGAAATTAGCAGCAGTTCAGAATCCTCTATCGCCTCAATATTATATACTGCGGCCTCTCCGGTTAAAAAACTGTAAACATCTGATATCCACCAGCCTTCAGGGGCAAACTGCAGGATGTGTTCATTCCCTTTACTATCCACACTGTAGGAACGTAATATTCCCTTTTCAACGAAAATAAGATTTTTGCAGATATCATCCTGCTGTAAAATATATTGTCGTTTTCTTAGCTTTTTTGGGCTGAAGAGGCTTTTGCAAATATCTTTTTCAATATCACTAAGCTTAATTTTCTCTTCAACTTTTGAAAACAGGACTTCAAACATTTAATTAAATTATTTAACTCAAAGATGATGTTTTAGATCAATTAATCCGAAATCTAATCTAAATCGAACCGGGTTATGAAAGAAATTGCCTTATAAAAAAAAATGTTGGCATATATTAGTATTTTTAGTGACCTGAAAAATCATGCCTAAAAAACTAAAATTCTTAAATTGGTCATTAAAGAATCTGTTATCTACTATACCAGATCCTCTTGAGCAATCCCGGGTCAAGATTCTGTATACCTTTCTGATTTTATCAATATTGAAGGTGTTAATTGTTATTCCTCTTGCCTACCATAGTAATCAGCTTCCGCAATTGAAAATTGCTATTATCCTACTGTTGGCTTATACATTTCTGACTAAATTATTGCTGAGTCATAAAAGATATGCGGTTCTGATCGCTCATTTTATGATTTTAATGGGCTTAATAATCGTCATTTTTGTACTTTTTGGCTTAGCAAAAACCATTAATATAATGGCAATGCAGTTTATGTTCATGATGATTTTAAGTGGCTTTTATTTATTGAACAGAGGTTTTGGTGTGTTTTATTCCATATTGGCGATTATTCCAGTTGTCCTGTTCATGATTATAAATGGGGATCTGCAGAATCTTCACAACAGTACCGAAGGTTTGGGTTCTCCAGCTTATGAGATAATGATTTTCCTGAATTTTGTAACAATGATCCTGGGCCATTATTTGTTTCATCAGGCATTGAGCCGAAATGTTAAAGAGAAGGAATTACTAAATGAAAAACTCCTGATCGCAGTGAATGAAGCAAATATTGCTGCTCAGTCTAAGTCTGACTTTCTTTCTACAATGTCGCATGAATTAAGAACACCTTTAAATTCTGTTATTGGGATGGCTGAACTGCTTAGTGATGAGCTCACGAGTCCTGAACAGGAAGAAAATCTAAAAATTCTGAATTTTTCTGCTGCCAGTTTACATACTTTGATTAATGATATTCTGGATTTTAATAAGCTCGGTTCTGAAAAATTATATCTGGAATCAATAGCAGTTAATCTACATTCTCTGATTCATAATATTTGTTCAGGTTTGAGGATACAGGCAAGGGAAAAGGGGCTTGAACTAGTTCTTGAACTGGATGAAGAATTAAAACAAATTCCAATCTCTACTGATCCGACACGTATCAGTCAGATTTTGTTTAATCTGACAGGTAATGCCATCAAGTTCACTTCAAGTGGTAGCGTAAAGATTCAGGTAAAGATTCTTGACAAAGATGCTGATAAAATCAGTGTTCGTTTTTCTATCACAGATACAGGAATCGGCATTAATGACTCAAAAATGGAATACATTTTTGAGCCTTTTACACAGGCCTCGACAAGTACAACACGTAATTATGGTGGAACCGGTCTTGGGCTTGCCATAGTTAAGCGTTTATTAACTTTATTTGAAAGTTCTGTACATCTCGAAAGTGAAGAGGGAAAGGGGTCGAAATTCTGGTTTGATATCAGTTTTAAGCGTAATAACCAGGCATTGGATAGTGATAGCACCGGCAAGGAGCAAATCTTCGACCTCAATGGTTTGAGAGTACTTGTAGTTGAGGATAATCCTGTAAACAGTTTACTGCTTAAAAAGATCTTCCAGAAGTGGAGTAATGTTCCGGATTTTGCCCGTGATGGATACGAAGCTTTAGTAAAGGTTTCTGCCAATACCTATGATCTGATCTTAATGGATATTCATATGCCATTACTTGATGGTTATGAAACTACATTGAAAATACGTGAAATGCAGGATCAGCAAAAATCAACTGTTCCTATCATTGCCTTAACGGCATCGGTCTCGAATAATCTAAGTGATAAAATCCGTGAAGCGGGGATGAATGATTATTTGTCAAAGCCTTATAATCCCAAAGAACTTTATTTAAAGCTTAGGGAGATTTCACTTAGAAAGAATAATAAAAAATAAAGGCCCCGTATCGATTAGGTACGGGGCCTTTTGCTTAATATTTAATTATTTAGCTTGAAAGTGGCGGACCAACAGGAACATTAATTCTCTGACGGCTGCTAGGCTGAATAACTTTCTTAGCTGTGAACTTTGAGGTCAGATACTCGCCATGATGAATATTCCCCGACATGGTATCACCATTAACAGTTCCTGAGAAAGTAAATGGAACATTGTCAGCGAGCATTCTTGAGGCACTTCTGAATATCACTTCATTTCCATCAATTGTCCCTTCAAGCTCATTGGTTGTAAAGGCGCTTTTATGAGAACCTTTAAGCCAGTTTGAATCCTGTTGTTCGATACTGAATGAATGCTTGCTTACTTCATTGAAATACTCAATGGTCACATCCCAGCGTCCTTTAAGATCTGCTGAAGGAGCTTTCATTTCAGGAATTGCAGGACGTTGCATGCTCAGCGCGTTGAAAATGCGATCGGCAACAATTTTATCATCACCTGGTTGCATCATGAATGCTGCTACTGAAATAGAAGTCAAGTTTTCAGATGCCGGAGTACCTCTGCGGCCACCGCCTGCACTTAGGGCAATACGAGGTTTGGTTGTTGAAAGGTAAGTCGCCATATCCTGTCCACTGGCATTAAATTTAGCCGGATCCCAAGAAATAGTAAGTGTTGGAGTACGGTTATCCAGACCTGTAGGCTGGCGTATGCTGGTTGTAACTCCACTAATCGCTG
>CAZGCG010000214.1:0-3817 GCA_964524205.1 uncultured Sphingobacterium sp.
TTTCCAGATGCCTTCAAAAGGAAATGTATCATTAAAGGTTTATAACCAGCTTGGACAGGAAGTTGCAATCCTTGCAGATAAATTTATCGGACAAAAAAAGGCAGTAATCCTGGGTGGATTGCTTCTGGTTGCCGGGCATAGTATCCTTGCATTTCAGTCTTTAATAACTTTCTATATCGGATTAGGACTTATCATTGCAGGTGTAGGATGTTTGAAACCCAATATTTCGACTATGGTTGGAGGGCTTTACCCTAAAGGAGATGACCGCCGTGACAAAGGATTTACAATTTTCTACATCGGAATAAATACCGGGGCCTTTTTAGCTGGTATCATAATTGGATACGTTGGTGAAACAATGGGATGGCATTATGGATTCGGCCTTGCCGGAATAGGAATGGCTTTAGGACTGATTATATTTATGTTAGGCCATAAGGATCTTAAGGGAGTTGGTGAAGCAACTAAAGCATTATCTGCTGCTGACCAGGCAATTATCTCAAAACCACTTACAAGTATTGAAAAAGATCGCGTGAAAGTGATGTTGCTTTCATTTTTGATGATTATCGTATTCTGGGGTGCATTTGAACAGGCTGGTGGATTAATGAACCTGTATGCCTCAGAGAAAACTAACCGTATGATCGAATTCCTGAACTGGACAGTTCCGGCAACCTGGTTTCAGTCTGTAAACTCATTTTTTATAATTACTCTGGGCATTCCAATAGCAGCATTCTGGTTTAACCGAAAAAGAAATGGTAAGGAAGCTTCCTCGATCTTCAAAATCGCAATCGGAGTGATCATCATGGGATGGGGATTTTTATTCATGTCGGCAGCCTCAATTCAATATCAAAATGATGGCGCTTCTGCGATGTACTGGCTGGTTCTCGCCTACATGTTCCATACAATCGGCGAACTTAGTGCATCCCCCGTTGCTTTATCCTTTATTACCAAATTAGCGCCTATGAAATACGCCTCAATCATGATGGGAGTATTTTTCGCAGCAACCGGACTTGGAAATTATGTAGCCGGATGGGTTGGTGTATGGTCGCAGACCGCTGGAGAACTTGAAATATTTACCGGAATAGCCATTTTCTGTACAATTATAGGAGGTATAGTAATCGCTATCCTTAAACCATTAAAAAGACTTACCCATGGAGCTGAAGACTTTTCTAAGGAAACCATGGCCACAGCTAAAGCCGAATAGAACTCTATTACAAGAATAAAATGAAGAGAGAGATACAGAAATCTCTCTCTCTTCGTTTAAAGCAGTATATTCGCAAATCAAATCTGTATTCGTGTTATCAGACAGCATCGTCATAATTCCCACCTATAACGAGAAGGAAAATATCGAAAATATCATTCGGAAGGTATTTTCACTGCCTGATGTATTTCATATTCTGGTTGTTGACGACGGATCTCCCGATGGTACTGCTGAAATTGTTAAAAGTCTGCAGCAAGAATATGAGGGCATGATTCATATTGAAGAGCGATCTGGCAAACTCGGATTGGGAACTGCTTATATTCATGGCTTTAAATGGGCCCTTGAACGTAATTATGAATATATATTTGAAATGGATGCAGATTTTTCGCACAATCCGGAAGACCTGATCCGTTTAAAAACTGCATGTATTGAAGGGGCTGACCTGGCTATCGGTTCAAGGTATATCAGAGGGGTGAATGTAGTAAACTGGCCAATGAGCAGAGTACTCATGTCCTATTTTGCCTCTGTGTACGTCAGGCTGGTCACAAGAATCGACATTCAGGATGCAACTGCAGGATTTAAATGCTACCGTCGTGTGGTGCTTGCAACCATTCCTCTGGATAAAATCAAGTTTATAGGCTACGCTTTCCAGATTGAAATGAAATTTACTGCAATCAAATATGGTTTTAATGTCGTGGAAGTCCCGATTATCTTTACCGACCGTACTGAAGGCACCTCTAAAATGAGTACCAGAATATTCAGGGAAGCCTTTTTGGGAGTGATTCAGATCAAATTAAACAGCTTTTTCAGGAAGTATAAATGATCGGGTTTGAACCTGAATATTAAGAAATTAAGCGCATAAGATTTATATTTACTACATATTAATCATTCCATCAGAACCCTAATAAATAATCAGAACCTATGAATGAACATCTTGACCCCGGAGAAGAGAACCTATCACCTGTAGAACGGGAGATCGAGAAAGTTCTGCGTCCCCAGGTCTTTGAAGATTTCACTGGTCAGCATAAAATTCTGGCGAACCTTCGTGTATTCGTGCAGGCGGCCAAACAACGTGGTGAAGCTCTGGATCATGTCTTGCTGCATGGGCCACCCGGATTAGGTAAAACTACCCTTTCACATATTATTGCTAATGAAATGGGTGTTAATATCCGTATCACCTCCGGACCTGTTCTGGATAAACCCGGTGATCTCGCCGGATTATTAACCAATCTCGAAGAAGGCGATATCCTGTTTATTGATGAAATCCACCGTTTAAGTCCGCTGGTGGAAGAATACCTCTATTCGGCCATGGAAGATTTCAAGATCGATATCATGCTCGAAACCGGCCCAAATGCCCGTTCGGTTCAGATTTCATTAAATCCATTTACTTTGGTTGGTGCTACTACCCGATCAGGCCTTCTTACAGCACCCTTGCGTGCCCGCTTTGGCATTAACAGCCGTTTAGAGTATTATGATGCCAAATTATTAACTACCATTGTCCAGCGCTCTGCACAAATTCTTAAAACAGAAATTTCTGATGAAGGATCTTATGAAATTGCCCGCAGAAGCCGTGGTACACCCCGTATCGCCAATGCCTTATTACGCCGTACAAGAGATTTTGCACAGATAAAGGGCACAGGAAATATCGATACTGACATTGCAAAATATGCCCTGAATGCTCTGAATGTGGATGAGCATGGTCTTGATGAAATGGATAATAAGATCCTGCTGACTATTATTGATAAATTCAAAGGTGGGCCCGTTGGTCTTAAAACCATTGCTACTGCAGTTGGTGAAGAAGAAGGAACCATTGAGGAAGTATATGAGCCTTTTCTGATTCAGGAGGGCTATATCATGCGTACCTCAAGAGGAAGGGAATGTACAGAAGCAGCCTATAAACATTTGGGCAGAATAAAAACAGGGGGCAGCAACACCTTGTTTTGATACTATTATTGATTTATATTTAAGAATAAAATAAATTAATATGGATCAGAAAATCATTAATCTTTACGACGAATATACTCATAAACCCCTGAGCCGCAAGTCGTTTATGAACCGCCTTGTAAAGCTTACAGGGAGTGCAGCAATGGCTATGACAGCACTTTCTGTACTTGAGGTGGGCTATGCAAATGCAGAAACTGTTTCTGAGCAGGATGAAGACCTGATACTTGAAGATATTTCCTATCCCGGCGATGACTGTACCATGAAAGGTTATCTTGCCCGTCCTAAAGGCAGAGGGAAATTTGGAAGTGTTGTAGTCATACATGAGAATCGTGGATTAAACCCTCATATAAAGGATATTGCAAGACGTGTTGCTAAGGCAGGTTTTATTGCGCTTGCACCTGATGCCCTATCCCCTTTTGGAGGAACACCCGTAAATACCGACGATGCCCGGGGAATGTTCAGTAAGATCGATGCATCAAAAAACCTGAATAATTTCCTGAACGCACTTGACTATCTTAAATCCAGAAAAGAGAGCAATGGTAAAACTGCTTGCGTAGGATTCTGCTGGGGTGGCAGAATGGCCAATTTCCTTGCGGTAAATTCTGCACCTCTGAATGCAGCTGTTGCCTATTACGGCGGACAGCCAGATGCAGCAGATGTTCCAAAAATAAAAGCAAA
>CAZGCG010000214.1:3917-6309 GCA_964524205.1 uncultured Sphingobacterium sp.
TTTAGGATTATAATTGATTCTAGTATAAAGTAAATTCTACTCTTCTGTTATCCTGACGACCTTTCGCAGTTTTATTTGTTGCGATTGGCTGACTTTCACCATAACCTATTGCTTCAACACGTGAAGAATTAACTCCCTGACTTACCAGGTAAGATTTCACTGACTCAGCACGGTCTTTAGACAATTTCAGATTTGCTGCATCGCTGCCCACATTATCTGTATGTCCTGCTAATTTAAGACTGAAATCTTTAGATTTTAATAAATCAGCAACTCTATTAAGGGTTGGATATGAAGTTGAACGTAAAGTTGATTTTGCAAAGTCAAATTCAAGATTACGAATAGCTTCGGCGACAATCCTTCTGTCTTCTTCAGTTACTACAACACGAACAGGATTAACAACAGTTGTTGTTGAAGTTACTTTAATTTCACAACCTGCACCATCAACCTGTATTCCTACCGGTGTGTTCGGGCATTTATCAAAGTAATCAGAAACACCATCTTTATCGCTATCATTCAAAAAGCGCATTCTTTCCTTATTCATCTCTTCCATATGTGCTGCATGCTTAGCTCTATCGGCATCAAGACTTGCCTGAAGTGCTGCATTTCTGGTGATATAATCATCCTGCAATGCGGCAACCGGATTATAGCTAGACAATGGAGTTTTTGATTTGCTTCCTAAATTGAATTCCAATCCAATATGTGAATAAGAGAATTTATCGTTTTGCATCCCTGCATAGTATCCATCCAGGTTATCTGCATCAACAAAATTCATGGTATATCCCAAATCAAGGTTAATAGCATTGGAAATACCGAATTTAATTCCAAGTCCTACCGGCATATATGTTTCCTTAACACTTTCACCAGCTCTAAATTTGGTTTCAATTCCGGCTTTATCTATTTGAGTTACTTTATAACCCATAAAACCATAACCGGCAGTCATGTATGGCCTTATTGCATTTACACGATTCATCCAGTAAATATTAGCAAGGGTTAAATTCGCACTTAAACTTGCGGCATAAGATAATTTGGTTTCATAAGAGGCAAACGGACTTACAGGAGGCAGTCCATTCCCCCAATTTCTACTATTATCTGCTTTAAGCTTCCCAGCTACAAAGTCGGCTTGAATACCTAATGCAGGTAAAATTTGATTTTTCAAGGTTGCTCCATAACCAAGATCGGCTTTCCATTTTGTAAAATCATTCTGTCCGGTCATTAAAGTTGGTGCAAGTATTCCACCACTAATGGCAAAAGACCAGGTATTGAATGCTGATGAAGGAGCGAACAGCTTAGGACTCTCAGGTTTCTCCTGAGCATTTGCTCCGGCAGTAACAATTAAGCTGAGTGCCAGTGCTGATAGTTTTAGAAGATGTGTTTTCATAATTTATGATTAATTTGATACCATTAGTGCAAATGCTATACCATAAAGGCAAATCATCCTAATAATAGAATTATGCTGATTTCAAACCAATGAAGCACGTATTCTTATTCCTATCTTTGGACTAAATAATGGTCAGTAGTTCACAATATTCAAAATTCATAAAGACAGAAGCCCTTAAACTGGGATTTCAATTTTGCGGTATTTCTAAAGCCGGATTTCTGGAAGAAGAAGCCCCAAGACTTGAAAGCTGGCTAAAAAGTGGTTACCATGGCGAAATGAGCTATATGGAGAACCATTTTGATAAGCGTCTGGATCCACGAAAGCTTGTTGATGGGGCCCGTTCAGTTATTTCACTTTCCCTGAATTACTTTACTGATCAACAGCAGGAGGATGCAAGTGCGCCGAAAATCAGTAAATACGCTTATGGCAAAGATTATCACTTTGTGATAAAAGATAAGTTAAAACTCCTCATGGAAGCTATAAGAGCAAAAATTGGTGAGGTAAACGGCCGGGCATTTGTAGATTCAGCACCTGTTCTGGACAAGGTTTGGGCAAAAAAAGCAGGAATTGGCTGGGTTGGAAAACATAGTAACCTGATCAATAAGAATACCGGCTCATTTTTCTTTCTGGCTGAACTGATTACCGATCTGGAACTTGAATATGATGTAATTCCAACAAAGGATCATTGCGGGACCTGTACCCGCTGCATTGATGCATGCCCTACTGAAGCAATTGTAGCCCCTTATATGGTCGATGGAAGCCGCTGCATCTCTTACCTGACCATTGAGCTTAAAAATGAATTACCCGCTGAATTCAGGGGAAAAATGGAAAATTGGATGTTCGGCTGTGACATTTGCCAGGATGTTTGTCCCTGGAATAAGTTTTCAGTACTGCATACAGAGCAGAATTTCAGTCCACATGAAGACCTTCTCGGACTTAAAAAGGCAGATTGGCATGAACTTACCGAAGAAACGTTTAACAAAATTTTTAAAAAATCTGCGGTTAAAAGAACAA
>CAZGCG010000215.1:0-6294 GCA_964524205.1 uncultured Sphingobacterium sp.
GATGTGGAATTTGGTGGATTGGTGAAAGACCCTTATGGAAATGAAAAAGCAGGTTTCTCACTGAGCGGAAAGATTAACCGTAAAGATTGGGGACTGAACTGGAATGCGGCTCTGGAAGCCGGTGGTGTAATGGTCAGCGAAGAAGTAAGGATCAACGCTGAAGTTCAATTTGTAAAACAAGCTTAAGTCTCATTTATTTCAAGTTGGGACTTTAAGAGACCATTTGAATCACTCTCAATACTCAATACTAACTACTAAATACTCATAAAATGAAAACAATACTTCACAAAGCAGATACCCGCGGTGATGCCAATCATGGCTGGTTACATAGCAAACATACCTTCAGCTTTGCCAATTATTTTGATCCGGCAAGGATGAATTTTGGGGTACTTAGGGTATTAAATGATGATACTGTTGATGCGGGAATGGGTTTTGGCACTCACAGGCATGATAATATGGAAATTATCTCTATACCACTTGAAGGTGATCTGGAGCACAAAGACAGCATGGGGAATAAAACCGTGATCAAAAACGGTGATGTTCAGATAATGAGTGCAGGTACCGGGATTTCACATAGTGAATACAATGCAAACACTGATAAACCAGTGAAATTTTTACAGATCTGGGTAGTTCCAAACCAGAGAAATGTAACACCGAGATACGATCAGATCAGCCTGAATCTGGAAGACCGGCATAATAAATTGCAACAGATTCTATCTCCACACGCTGATGATGCCGGCGTTTGGATTCATCAGAATGCCTGGTTTCATCTCGGAAAACTCGACAAAGGTTTCCAGACAGAATATAGGGTCAAAGAAAAAGGCAATGGTGTGTATGCATTTATCCTGAATGGAGAGCTTAGAATCAACGACCAGAAACTAAATACAAGGGATGGCTTGGGTATCACAGAAATTGATAACTTTAAGATAATAGCCGATACCGATTCCGAAATTCTCCTGATGGAGGTTCCAATGAACTGATCGTACTTCCTGAAAATTAAAATTGTTTAAATCTTTCATTATGTCAAATATTGAACTGATTATAGAAGAACGCGCAGCCAGCATAGGTAATTTTCTGGTTGGGCGTTTACTTCCATTCCGTCAAAAAAGAATGGTAGGGCCTTTTATTTTTATTGATCATATGGGCCCTGTAAGAATGTCTGAACGTGAAAACTTCGATGTGCTTCCACACCCGCACATTGGACTTTCTACCCTAACATTCCTCTTTGAGGGTAGCATTATGCACCGCGACAGTCTTGGAAATGAATTGGAAATCAGACCCGGTGCAGTCAACTGGATGACCGCGGGTAAAGGAATTGTACACTCTGAAAGAACACCTGAATATTTAAGATATTCTGAAAAAGAGATGCATGGCTTGCAGATCTGGGTGGCATTGCCTAAAGAACTGGAGCAGATGGATCCTGAATTTTGCCATCTTGATAGTTCCCAAATCCCTTCATGGACAGATGCTTATACACAGTTTAAACTCATCGCCGGGGAAGCATTTGGCCGAAAGTCGCCGGTACCTGTATACAGTAAACTATATATGCTTGAAATTAAAAGTGAGATTCGGCAGCATATTAAAATCGGACATGAACTATATGGGGAATCTGGATTATATATACTCGAGGGAAGTATCGAAAGTGAAGGTAATACCTACCTTCCAAAGCAAATTCTGATTGCTAAGGATAGCACTTTGTGCGAATTTATTATGGAAGCCAATACAAGTATTTATATATTCGGTGGAGAACCATTCCCGGAAGAACGATTCATCGACTGGAACTTTGTTGGAAGCAGTAAGGAAATTATTTCAGATGCGAGAGAAAAATGGATTTCACAGGGTTTCCCTAAAATTAAAGGAGATGAAAATGAGTTTGTTCCCTATCCTTCTTCATTAAGAAAGTAATTGCCATGATTAAGATAAAAGCAGGTATCGCAAAAGAACTTTATAGAATTGAAATTAAATCACCCTCAGGAAATACCGTCATTGCTGATGAGCCGCTAGATGCTGGAGGCAAAGATTTGGGCTTTTCTCCAAAAGAACTGCTGGCTTCTGCCTTAGCCGCCTGTACAGCAGCTACCCTTCGCATGTATGCCGATCATAAAAAATGGGATCTTCAGGAAGTAAAACTGGAAATTGAACTGGAGCAGAATGATACTAAGACGAAAACAAGTATCAATCGTAAACTCGAATTTATCGGCAATCTAACAGAGGAACAAAGAACAAGGCTGCTTGCCGTTGCAAATGCCTGTCCGGTTCATAAAATCCTGACTAACCCGGTTGAAATTAGTACTGCAGAGTTAAAATCCTGAATGAATTAAACAATTAATCTTCGTTTTTATTCGATTAAAAGATATTTATCATCTTATTGTAAAAAAGATATATATTTGCTATTGTAATATTTTCGTTATGATTAAACCTTTTAAGTTTGACAATAACGGCCATTGACCAAATTAGCGCTTTACCCTTTGTGGAGTCAGACCAGAAAAGTAAATTTTATAATATTGTACTAAGCAGGAGATTTGTATTCTCTCTGTTCATACTTATTGCACTCATTACAGGAGTAAAACAATACACCAGGGGATCCTACAACAATTACAAAATTTTCAAGCACACATTTCTTCACAGTCTGAGTGAAAAACCATTGTTTGCGGAATATCCTGAGGAATATGGAGATTCCAATCATTACGGACCTGTATTCGCTCTGGTTATTGCTCCATTTGCATTATTGCCGGATGCATTAGGTACCTCATTTTGGAACATTGCCAATGCAGTGGTCTTATGTATGGGCTTTTACAGTCTTCCACTTCCTCTGAGAACCAGATCAATTATTGCTTTACTATGTGCTCATGAAGCTTTGGTAGCAATGCTCAGCTTCCAGTTTAATGTTGGTCTTACAGGCCTGATTATGCTTAGTTTCTCATATCTGCATAGTGGAAAGGAAGTAAAATCAGCTTTTGCAATCGCTTTGGGCACTTTGATCAAATTATATGGCATTGTGGGACTAGCATTCTTCTTTTTCAGTAAGAATAAACTAAAATTAATCGTTTCAGGATTGATTGCACTCACAATATTAATCATACTCCCCGCTATAATATCTTCTCCAGAATTTATAGTCAGGTCTTATACAGACTGGTTCATATCACTCAAAGAAAAAAATATGCAGAATGTCTCACTGACCTCTATGCAGGATATTTCATTAATGGGGATGGTCAGAAGGCTAATGCAGGATGCCAGTATCCCAAATCTGCCATTTCTGATAGGTGGATTATTCCTGTTTTTCTTACCCTATGCCCGAATCAGCCAATATCAGTATACAGCTTACAGGCTGATGCTTTTAGCTTCGGTATTGATCTTTACCGTTATATTCAGTTCTGGGTCAGAATCGCCCACCTACATTATTGCATTTGCGGGAGTAAGCATCTGGTTTATGGTACAAGCATCTCCAAAAAGCAATGGAATCCTGTTTCTATTTGTATTTGCATTTTTACTGACAAGCATGTCGCCATCAGATCTTTTCCCCAAAATCATACGGGATACCTATATCAAACCATATTCACTGAAAGCATTTCCCTGTGTATTGGTTTGGTTCATAATTATTTACCAAATGCTAACTATAGATTTTAAAAAAATTAATACCCATGCATAATAAGTTAATCTCTATTGTAATTCCAGCATTCAATGAATCCGAGAATATTCCAAAGATTACTGCTGCAATCGAAAATCTGTTTGAACAACTTCCATACAGATATGAAATTATTATGGTCGCCGATGGCTGCACCGATAGTACCATGGAAAAAATTCAGGAACTCATTACATCGAATAAACATCTCTTTTACATTGAATTTTCCAGAAATTTTGGTCACCAGAATGCACTAAAAGCCGGACTGGATCATTCAAATGGTGATTGTGTGATCAGTCTCGATTGTGATATGCAGCATCCGCCTGAAATAATTCCGGAAATGCTGGCAAAATGGGAAGAAGGTTATGAAGTGGTGTATACGATACGAAAAGAAGATAAAAAGCTTCCTTTAACTAAACGTTTTACCTCAAAACTTTTTTATAATACTATTAATAGACTTTCGGATGTAGAAATCGAATCAGGGTCTGCTGATTTCAGATTGCTCGATAGAAAAGTAGTCCGGGTGATGAAAAACTTTCATGAGAATGAACCCTTTCTAAGGGGCCTGATCAAATGGATCGGATTCAGACAATTTTCAATGGAGTATTACCCGAATCAGAGAACTCTGGGCAAAAGCAAGTACAATTTTAAAAGAATGATTAGTTTCGCTCTACAGGGAGTTACCTCATTTTCTGTCAGACCATTATATGCTGCAATTTATCTTGGTTTTACGTTCACTATGTGCTCAATTCTTTATTTACCCTATATTTTACATGCAATTTATACTGGTAAAGAAGTTTCAGGCTGGGCATCAATCTTAATGACCATTGTATTTTTTGGAGGCTTAAAACTCACGATACTCGGAATCATAGGAATTTATGTTGGGAAGATGTTTATGCAGGTTAAAGAACGTCCTAACTATATTATACGGTCCACAAATCTCAACGCACAAACAAATTGATCTTACTCAGTTTTGATATCGAGGAGTTCGATATGCCGTTCGAGTATGGAAAGGACATATCTTTTGAAGATCAAATAGCCATTTCTATTTCAGGCACGAACCATATTCTTGAAATACTGGAAAAACACGAGGTAAAAGCTACCTTTTTCAGTACCGTAATTTTTGCCCGGAATGCCCCGGAAGTAATCAGGCGAATCGTGGAAGGAGGGCACGAGCTGGCATCCCATGGTTATTATCATTCGAGTTTTGAAACCGCTCACCTGGCTTCATCCAAGTTAGCCCTTCAGGAGCTTTCAGGACAGGAAATAAGAGGTTACCGTATGGCAAGGATGAAACCTGTTGATGAAAATGAAATTACCAAAGCGGGATATTCCTACAACAGCTCAATTAACCCTACATGGTTACCCGGGAGATATAATAATTTATCAAAGCCCAGAAAATTCTATAAAGAAGCGGGAACATGGCAGATACCAGCCTCTGTTAGTCCGCTTTTACGATTTCCACTATTTTGGTTATCCTTTCATAATCTACCTATAAGTATTTATCAATGGCTGGCTGAAAGAACCCATAAAAAGGACGGTTATCTCAACATCTATTTCCATCCCTGGGAATTTACAGAACTTGGGGATCATGAAAGATTTGGTTTTCCCGGATATGTAAGCCGGAATTCAGGCAGGAAAATGATTGAAAGAATGGATTTATTCATAGGGTATCTAAAACAAAAGAAATATAGCTTCCACACAATAACGGACTTCCTGGAATTTATAAAAGCATAAGCCCTTCGGCGACCAAATCCGGCTTAATAGAAAAAAATATTTGACCCTATAGATTTCTTAATACTACTGACATACTGTTGTCATTCATGCTCCATAATTTTGATTTAAACTAAAAAACAATACAATGGAAAGCTTGAATACAAAAGAAAAAATCGAAACCTTAATCAAACCATCTGAATTACTCGATCATTGGCAAGGCCACCGCGGACTCACCCGCAGGGTGATTGAAGCCTTCCCTGAAAAAGAGTTTTTCGAATACTCTATTGGTGGCATGCGGCCCGCAGCACAGCTTATTCAGGAAATGATGGATGTAAGCACAGGCGGAATCCGTGAGATGGCAGGCGGAGAAGCAGGTGAAATTGCAGGCCATGCCGTTAAAGCAACAAGTATTGCCGATACTCTGGCTATATGGGATGAAAATACGGCCGAGCTCTTTGAGAATCTTGCAAAGATCCCGGCTGACAAATTCCATGACAGAATTCTGTCTTTCGGACAATATGAAGGCACGATTTGGGGAAATATCTTCTACTTTTTAGATAATGAGATCCATCACCGCGCACAGGCTTATGTTTACCTGCGCTCTCTTGGTATTGAACCCCCGGCTTTCTGGGACAGGTAAATTTATTAGAGCCATTGAAAGCGCGCGCCTATAGCGTGTGCTTTCAAATCTCATTTAGAATGTCTGATTCCGAAAAAATTACCAATTGTTAAAAATGAAAAAGGTACTGGTATTCAAAACATCGGTTGAAAACTATCAGGATTTAAAGTCGATTGAGCCCTTGATGAACGGTTTAATGAGTGAAAGTGAAAGATGGAGTATCGATCTTGAAGATTGCGAACATGTTCTCCGGGTTGAAGCTGTTTCGATTGAAGCAGGACTCATTATTGAAAGTTTAGCCAGAACTGGTTTTAGCTGTGCAGAACTGGAAGATGCA
>CAZGCG010000216.1:0-6285 GCA_964524205.1 uncultured Sphingobacterium sp.
GTTATCTTAGATTATCTATATTGTCAAGTACAAAGCATTGATCCCATTTAGTCATGCCGATTTTTGGATAGTAGTTCACTGCTTTTGGTGCTGAAAGTAAAATTAGTTTTGCACCGGGCGTTGCTAATTTGGTTTGCCGGACCAATTCTTTGCCAATCCCCATTTTCTGATACTTTTCGTCTACAGCAAGGTCAGACAAGTAGGTACAAAATACAAAGTCAGTCAGAGATCGGGCAATGCCAATGAGTTTGCCATTATCTCTCGCAGTTAAAATTAAATTTGCGTGTTTGAGCATTTCAGATAATCTTTCAGGCTCCTCAATTGGTCTTCTTTCTCCTAAAGTTGAATTCAGCAATACGCTTTTGAATTCGTCAACACTCAGGTTTTCTTCTTGTTGATAATTTATCATCTATTCCTTTTTTTTTTTTGTTAAAAATTCCATTCTATTTTTTCTGTTTCAGCGATAATACCTTCTTAAGCAGGAAACATTTTTAATACAATGGTCTGTTTAATTGGCAGGCCTTTGAGTTTAATTAATATTTTTTTCAAAATGCAATGACATAAAATAGTCACTTAGGGCGTTATAAAGAAACAGGTATTTAATTTAAGTGTGAATTTTATAACTCTTTGCAGAAATCATATAAGACAAAATCCTGTTTCGTTATTAGGTTTGTGATTGGAATGCTAATTAAGCGTTGAAATATAGCAAAGGTCAATTTTTGAATCAAAAATATCATTCAACATAATAACCTGTTAAAAAGAAACTTATGGAAAGAGTAGCTAAGGGATATAATTTAATTACCCGGGTAAATAACTTCGATTTATCTTATGATGATCTTGGTGAAGGAATTGTTCCAATTATTTTTTTGCATGGGTTTCCCTTCAGTAAGCAAATGTGGCAGGCTCAGCTTGATTTTTTAAAGTCAACACATCGTGTAATTGCCTGTGACATCAGAGGATTTGGAAATTCCAAAGATGAGAAATCGGTCATGAGCATGGATTTGTTTGGAGATGATTTAATCCAGTTTATGGATAAGTTAAATATTGATAAAGCAATAGTTTGCGGATTATCAATGGGTGGTTACATTGCGCTTAATGCACAAAAACGTTACTCTGATCGTTTTGAGGCCTTGATTTTATGTGATACACAATGTGTCGCCGACACTCCTGAAGGAAAAGAAAAGCGACTTAAGTTAATCGATGAAATAGCTTTGGACGGAACCGGAAATTTTACTGAAGGATTTGTAAAAAATGTTTTCCATAAGGATTCATTGACTGAAAAGCAGGAAATTGTTGAAGAACTTCGAAATGTTATCCTGTCAAATTCTAAGCAAATAATTATGATGGGCTTGAGTGCATTGGCTGAGCGCTCAGAAACGTGTTCTTCACTAGGTCAGGTGAATATTCCAACATTGATTATTTGCGGCAGAGAAGATCAGGTAACGCCCCTTGCTCAATCTGAATTTATGAATAAAAGTATCAAAGGGTCAATACTTCGAATTGTTGATCATGCCGGGCATGTTTCTAATCTTGAGCAAGCTGATGAATTCAACAAACATATGCAGGATTTTTTGAAAAAACCTATGTGATTGTCCTGGCTGATTTTCATTAAAACAGGATTCCTTAATAAGGCAAAACACATAAGGTGTCCTCTTTACTGATTGGTTCCTGGGACCAAAGGGATCAGTCAACTTACAGGGAATGGAGTTTATTTGTAAAATAATTTTATTCGCATCCCCAAATCTAGATCCCTCCGGAACAACAGAATAACGTAATTTTTATACCCTGTTTTTGATTTCCCTCCATTTTGATGTAATTTCAGCCCTGATGCAGTTTTTGCGCTGTAACTTTGTATTTAGATTGAATTATTATGAGTAATACCCTGGCTGAATTTAAGAATCTTGTTGGAACCAAGTTTGAGATGTATAACAGTTTGTTTACTTCTTTGCCATTTCATAAGGTTGAGAAAACAGGAATTTTACTTTCTTTATTTTTGCTTCATTGTGAAGAGGGCTTTCGAAATAACCAGAGCCCGGCCGAGATTATTGACTCATTTTTTCGGCAGTACACTAACTATGTGAGTAGTAAAGAGCAAATCGATCTTTTATTCAGATTTATTCAATATTCTGAGAGACAGGTGGTTTTGTTTGATGCGCTGGAAGATGCAGCCTTTAGTGCCACTCATGATATGGATGGCTCAGGTACCTTAAAGCAGCTTCAAACAGAAGTTATTCAAACCAGCTCCCAGCAGCAACTGGCCGATAAGCTCAAAGATTTTTCAGTACGTTTGGTACTTACAGCTCATCCCAATCAGTTTTACCCGAGTGCAGTATTGGGCATTATTCATGATCTTGGTAAAGCCCTGCAAAAGGATGATACGGTTTTGGTGAATACCTACCTGCAGCAATTAGGAAAAACACCATTCTTTAAAAAAGAAAAACCAACACCATACGATGAAGCAGTTAACCTGATCTGGTTTCTTGAAAATGTATTTTATCATTCTGCCGGACATATTTTATCTTTTCTGAACAGCGAATTTCCGGGTGCAGTAACAGAAGAAAATCAATTGATCAGGATGGGTTTCTGGCCGGGAGGTGATCGTGATGGAAATCCTTTTGTAAAAGCAGATACTACCTTAAAAGTTGCTGAAGCTTTGAGACAAAGTATTATTAAATGTTATTATATGGAGGTTCGCTTATTGAAAGGACGATTGACCTTTCAGGGAGTTGATACCTTATTGGCTTCTCTTGAAGAGCGGCTTTATAAGAACCTGTTTATTCCGGGATACAATGCTTACCTCTCTAAGGATGAAATAAGGGCTACTTTGATAGAAATCAGGGATATACTGATTGAAAAACATAATAGCCTGTTTCTAAACAAAGTGAACAATTTGCTCGATAAGGTTAACTTATTTGGTTTGTTCTTTGCCTCACTGGATGTGAGACAGGACAGCTCGGTTCATAATGAACTGGTAGAACTTGTTTCAGAAAAAACCAGTGTTCTTCCTAAAAATTATAAAAACCTTTCAGAAGAATCAAAAATTCAGCTTTTGGAGAATATTGATTCATTGGTAGTTGATACAGATCTTGATAAAGATACCTTTGATACTATTCTTTCCATCAGAACTATTCAACGGTTTAACGGACCTGAAGGCTGTCACCGGTATATTATAAGCCATACTACCAGTGCGCTGAATGTGATGGAGGTTTATGGTTTATGTCTAATGGCTGGATGGAAAAAAGAGGAACTGAAAATTGATTTTGTTCCTTTATTTGAAACCATTGGTGACCTCAGGAGCGCAGCCAAAGTGATGACGATCCTGTACCAGAATGAAACTTATCGGAAGCATTTGAAGCTGAGAAAAAATGCCCAGACTATTATGCTTGGTTTCTCAGATGGGACCAAGGATGGCGGATATCTGATGGCAAACTGGAGCATATATAAAGCGAAAGAAGAATTAACCCGAATTTCGAAAGAATATGGCATTGAGGTGGTGTTTTTTGATGGCAGGGGAGGCCCACCGGCCAGGGGCGGAGGTAAAACTCATCAGTTTTATGCTTCTATGGGTAAAAATATTGCCAATAAGGAGATACAATTAACCATTCAGGGTCAGACAATCAGTTCTAATTTTGGTACCAGGGCTTCGGCTAGATTCAATATGGAGCAATTAATGCATTCAGGAATCAGTAATGCACTGTTTTCACTAAGAAGTTCCACAATGAGCAGCTCTGAAGAAGAATTACTTCAGGAATTAGCTGAAGAAAGTTATAAGGCATTTAATATTCTGAAGAACAATCCTGATTTTCTTGAATACCTGAATTTTGCAAGTCCATTACGTTATTATGCAGAGGCCAATATTGGCAGCAGACCGTCTAAGCGTAAAGCAGGAAAACTAAACCTGAATGACCTCAGAGCTGTACCTTATGTCGGAGCCTGGAGCCAGTTGAAACAAAATATTCCGGGATATTACGGGGTGGGAATTGCTTTTGAGAAACTGGAAGCTGAAGGTAAATGGGGAGATATCAAAAACCTTTACAATCACTCCCTCTATTTCAGAACGCTTATGGGTAATTGTGAAATGGCAATGAGTAAATGCTTTTTCCCTCTGACTTCCTATCTGTCCAATCATCCGAAATATGGAGTTCTGTGGAATTTATTTTATGAAGAATTTGAGCGTACAAAAAAATACATCTTCGCGCTGACGGGTAAGTCTGAATTAATGGCTGACAGGGAAACTGATCAGCTTTCAATCCGGATGAGGCAGCGCATTGAACTGCCGTTAATTACCATTCAGCAATACGCCTTAACCATGATCAGAGAAAAGGGTGCTAAAGCTTCGGATTCACCTGAGGTTAAAGTATTTGAGAAACTTGTAATGCGCTGTTCTTTTGGGATTATCAATGCAGAACGGAATTCTGCCTGATTAATATAAATTGATTCATAATTAATTCAGTCCGCCAAAGAGTTCAGCTATTTGTGCAGGTTCATGATATTCTAATCAAATCTTTAATGCGCCACGGAATCCCCTCGAACCATAATAAGATTCAGCACCATTATGATAGACAAAAACATTTCCGTAGCGAAAGTCAGCGAAGATGGCACCCCCCAGTTCCCTGATCTTTTCTGGTGTTTTGATCCAGCTTGAGGTTTTTGTATCAAAGTGCCCAAGTTTTTGCAGGTCACGGTATTCCTCTTCCGATAAAATCTGAATGCCCATATCTTTAGCCATACCAATCGCACTATTTTTGGGTTTATGCTCTTTTCTTGATTCCAGTGCATCCTCGTCGTAACATATACTTCTGCGGTCTTTCGGACTTTCAGCTGAGCAATCATAAAAAATGTATTCGCCGGTTTTTTGATCCTTTGCAATGACATCCGGCTCTCCACCGGTTCTTTCCATTTCATTGAGCGACCATAATTTTTGGGCATTATTCTTTGAATTTAGTTTCGCATGAACATCAGCCCAGTCAATACCTCTATGCCGGTTCATGTTTTTTTCGAACCGGGATTTTAATATTATGAACAGGTCTCCGGCTTCCTCTGGTAATAAGTGTCTTTGATGTTCCATTAGAATATATTTTGAATGGTATTTAATATCACATGTAACTACCGCTTAGTCTTATCAGGAAGCTCATTTATTTGTTCCTGTATCAAAACTTTGATAATCATGCTGTTATGTTTTCTAAAATACCTTGTTTTTAAATTGATAGTAAAATTAAATATGACTTCTATTCATAATTTGACAATTGTCTGATTGCTGCAAGATGAGAAAGTAATACTAATGGCACCACACAACAGGGTAGCCAGATAAAAGGGAAGTATAAAACTGCAATATTGGGCTGGTCAAAGGCAAATTGCTGAAAGGGAAATGGGGCAGATAAAATGGCATTACTTACAATATTTATAAGCAATCCAAGGCAGATCATATTCCAGATTAAAATTATTTTTCGGCTTAATTGTTTTCTGACAAATGCAAAATAGAAAATCACAGGAGCCGTAATTCCCGATAATATATCAAAGTTTCTTCCTTCAAAGGTCATCAGTTCAGGAATTGTTTTATATGTGAACAGGAAGAAGAGTACAATTTCGACCGGAATTCGAATAGTATGTAATATCGTAAGACTCTTTAAGTCCAAACCATCGATAAAATTTCTGCCTTTTGGACTCAAAAAAAGTCCGGCGATGACAAGAAATGGGGGTAAAACCAATAATAGGAATCTGGGTGGTAAAATATCTGTTACAGTATAAAACCCTGAATTTGCAATGAAGGTCTGAACTGCCAGCCAGACCAGAATTACCAATAAAACTGGTTTTGAATTGCCGGCAGCTTTATAAAAAATCCAGCTTGTAAGGATTGTTGTTAATCCGAAAATCATGCTGATGTAAGAGGGCAAATTTTCCATTATTTGAGATCTTTTTCAAATATGCATTTAATGGTTCTGTGGATTCGAAGCTTTATTATTTATTATCTCTTAGTTTCTCTTGCTTTGCCAGTTTGTTTAATGTTTCTGCAATTCTTTCAACTTTTGTGCTCTCGGTTTTTGCGGAATAAATCCAGTCGATAAATTCCTTTTTTTGCCCATCAGTATAAGATGAAAATATTTCAAAGGCTATGGGGTCTGTTTTAAGGCAATCTAAGAATTCCTCAGGTATTTCAATTGGATTTGTATCTGCATACAATGTTATTTGAACCCAATCACCCTGCTTCTTGGCAATCTTTTTTCTGATCTCTGCTTTAACCGGTAAAAAAAGCTTGCCATTACCCATTGGCATCAGTTTGTAGTT
>CAZGCG010000217.1:0-6274 GCA_964524205.1 uncultured Sphingobacterium sp.
CCGCACATTATTTATCTGAGGAGCGGATGCAGATGATCATTGATTACGAAGTTTTTGCATTGACCCGATTTGTGGATAAGGCTCAAAAACCTTATGCTATGACCAGGGAAGAACTACATAAGGTTGACGCAGCAGTTCACCTGATTGTAGGCGAGCAGGATTTGTTATTTCCGTATCAGCAGACTATTAAAGCTGCTGAACAGGGCTTGAAGAATTTGAAGAATGTTACTGTTCTAGCTGATACCGGTCATGGGATTGAAACATTGAGGGAAGCGATTATAAAGCTAAAAGGTTAAAGCTAAAAGCAGAAAGCTGGCTTCCTGCTAGCAGTTCGTTGGTCCTTTATCCTCATGATCATATTCCAAAATATCACCAGGTTGACAATCCAGGGCTTTACAAATTGCCTCCAAAGTGCTGAAACGTATTGCTTTTGCCTTTCCTGTTTTTAAGATTGAAAGATTGGATAATGTCAGATCAACTTTTTCGGAAAGTTCATTCAGAGATATTTTTCTCTTTGCCATCATCACGTCCAGGTTTACAATGATTGGCATAGATTATACGGTTAAATCGTTTTCATTTTGGATTTCAACGCCTCTTTTAATGATGGTTGCAATAATATAGATTATCGCCGACATTAAGATGAACGCTTCGCTGTCTGCCCAAAACTGGTCAAGTATATCAATTTCATACCCCTGCTCCAGTAAATTTTTAGCGTTATGTTGAGCCAAAGAACTTAAAAGTCCTATGGACAAAGTAAAATAACTAATCTGAGTAATTTGTGCTGAAACAAAACTGTTAAATGGCTTTGCCAGATCCAGTTTGCTTACAAGCAGGATGACGATATAAAATAAATATGCTTTCAAAAGCGAGATGGCCAGAATAAAGGTGTACATATTGAAAAAATCCCACTTGCTTCGGGTATACATTTCACTTAAGTCGAGCTTTTGATATAAGTTTTGCACAAATTCGGGTTTGTACAGGCTGAATATAAAATTGACTATCAAGCCTCCGGCTTCAATACACAAGCCAACGAAGATGATCCATGCTACAATAGTCAGGAATGTAAATACGTAGTTATTTTTCTTTTCCATCCTTTTAGAAATTTAAATTAATGTCGAAAGATAATAAATATTTATTGATAAACAATAAATATACATTAATTATCAACTAAAATAAATTTCTTATTCCCTGGATTAAATACTCTTGATGATTATTGGTCGTGATTGAAGGAGCGCTAAATGTAATGATGATAGAACCACCTGATGGAGTAATTTCAATAAGAATTCAATTATGAAACGCTGTTTATTTTAAGTTCCGTTCCTTTAAAATACTTTCCAATTCCTGATTATTATAGTTCGACTTATTAACCAATTTATATGCTAAGAAAAGAGGGATTAGTGTCACCAAACCTAAAGTGTTTTTCACAACACTATAAATTATAATACCTGCCAGAAAGCCAATTAATACAGCATTCATTATTGAATTAGATTTCATTTTTTTTGCTTCCTGCAATAATTCTTCGTCACTTAATTCTGAGAGTTTTCTTTCTGTCATTTTCAATATTTTTTGTTGAGTTATATTTTCAATGTTCTCTTTTTACGAGCTTTTAGCTTTTAGCTTTTGGCTTTCTCATAGTGTAGTGCAATCACTCCACAAGCAAAAGTTTTAGTTTCTATAAGATTCAGCTTAATCGTTTCGCTTATCCCTTTGAATAAGGGAATGCCCTGTCCCAGTAAGACCGGATTAACAAATAACCAAAACTCGTCAATCAGACCCTGACTTAATAAGGAATGTGAAGCCGTCGGACTTCCAAAGATTAAGATATTCTTCCCCTCTTGATTTTTGATTTTATTGATGTTGTCTGTGAGTTGCCCGCTAATAACGGTGGTATTTTCAAGTCCCTTCTCGCTGATTGTCCTTGATAAAACAACTTTGGGAACTTTTTTGTACCAGGCTGCATGTTCTTTATCGTGTTTTGATGCATTTGGATGATCGGCAGCCGTGGGCCAATAACTTTCCATTAATTGGTATGTTACCCGTCCGTAAAGTGCTGTATCAGCCTGGTCTGTCATTATACCAACAAAGTCAAAGATCTCATCGTCTAATTTTGCCCAGTTCAATTCTCCCTTAGGTCCTGCAACAAAACCATCAAGTGAAGTGTGCATAAAAAAAATTAAATTTCTCATGTTGTTATTTGTTTATGCTATTTATTTACTCGTTTCATTGTCTGTTCACTGGCTATGGCTTTTAGCTTTAAGCTTTCCGCTTTTAGCTTAATCCTTCCTCATCATCTTCTTAGATCCCAGCAAAGCCAGTAGCGAAAGTCCCGCAGCAATGGTCAGATAATAGCCCACATAGGCAAGACCATAATTTTGCGCCAGGGTAGTGGCTAAATAGGGGGTGAGGGAAGCGCCCAGAATCCCGGCAAGGGTAAATGCCAGCGAAGCTCCTGTATAACGAACAGGTGCCGGAAAGATACCTGCCAGTGCCGTGCCTATTGGTCCGTAGCTAAGTCCCATCAGGAACATGCCGAGCGACAGGAATACTCCCGTTAAAACTATGTTTTCTGCGATGAATATGAAGGAGAAGAAGAGTCCGAATAACATGATTCCGATACTTGCTGCCACTAACATTCTATTCCGTCCGTATTTATCAGCCAGCCAGGCAGATAGGGGGATTCCTAATCCGAAGAACAGCATGGAGATCATTTGCAGGATCAGGAAATCACTTTTTGTATAATTCAGCGCCGATGTACCCCAGCTCAGCGTAAATACGGTCATTAAATAAAACAGCAGGAAGGTGGTGATCGTAACCAGTGTACCTAAGGTAATGGCTTTGGTATGTTTTACAAACACATCTTTAACCGGCATTTTTGATCGCTGATCGTTGTCGACAATCTTCATGAAATCAGGCGTTTCTGTAATTTTTAAACGCACATACAGACCCACAAATACGAGCAGGGCACTTGCTAAGAAAGGTATCCGCCAGCCATAGTTTATAAAGTCACTTTCATTCATTGTTCTGCTCAGTATAAAAAAAGAGCCGGTAGATAAAAGGAAACCAATTGGTGCGCCTAATTGAGGGAACATGCCATACCATGCTTTTTTATGAGGAGGGGCATTTTCTGTAGCCAGTAATACTGCTCCACCCCATTCACCTCCCAGACCTAATCCCTGCCCGAAACGAAATACAGCCAGTAAAATCGGGGCAGCAATGCCGATAGATGCATAGCCCGGCAAGAGTCCGATGGCAACAGTTGAGGGTCCCATTGTCATTAGTGAGGCAACTAGTGTTGCCTTACGTCCCTTGCGATCGCCGAAATGTCCGAATAAGGCTGCACCCAATGGTCTTGCAAAAAAGGCCAGAGCAAAAGTAGCCAGCGACTCGAGTGTAGCCATTGCCGGATCTGAAGCGGAGAAAAATAATTTTGGAAAGACCAGCACCGCAGCAGTGGCATAAATATAAAAATCAAAAAACTCAATGGTGGTGCCGATGAGGCTGGCTGCTAAAATACGGCGTACCGGATTTGCTTGGATAGGTGGCTGGGTCATAGACTCAAACATAGGAAATTTGAGTTTATTTTTAGCCGCCATGAAATGTTAAGTCTCTTTTTACCTCACCACAATCTGATCCGTATAAACCGAAAGCGGCTGCCCCGAGCGGATATGCCAGGATGGGGTTTTTAACCAACTTTCTGCATGGACTTTTATGTACCGGGCTTTGGTGCCTGCTTTTAGTTCTGCCAGAAAGGGCAGGAAAGATATTTTTATAATTCCCGGGTTTTCGAGCGGGTTTGGATTGTGGGGATTTGTAATTGTGATTGCTTCGCTGTATTCTTTACCATCCGAAGAAAGGGAATAGCTTACATATTTTGGCAAAGCAAACAAATGCCAGTCGGGCTGTGCCTGAGGGTTCAGGAAATCCATGTTTACTGAGTTGAAAGGCATGACTTCTCCGAGATCCAGAATAAAATCCATATGCTCAGCGGTACAATACACCCAGTTTTGATCGGCCTCCTGCCAGGATTCATAGGATGCGAAAATGCCATCGGTCAGGCTTTCCAATGCTTTTGATTTAGGATTCGCCTTGCTGATTGGGATGATCTTTTTCCGGAAAGATTTAGCAGTGCTAATACCTTCCATATTGTCAAAAACCCGCATATAGGATGCCCGATAATGTTCAGGCGTTCCGCTTCTTTCCCGTACCAGTTTGACCTTATTTAGTGAACAGCCATCGGCAAAATTATTGACCAGGGTTTTAAATTCTGCTTTAGGTAAAACCCGCCCTGTACTGTCTTTGCGAAAGATGCTTCTGCCAGTATTTATTTCAGTCCGGCCAATTTGTATTTCGGCATACATGAGGGGCAGGCGGGCCGTTTTTACGCGTTTTAATAATTCGGGCTTTGAAGCTACCGCCTTTTCGGCCTTATCGAAAAGCTGCTTATATTGTTGCATCATTGCTGCCGACAAATAGGCATTTTTAGCATGGATAGGATCCCCGAAAATACTCAGTACCATGCCGCTTTTCACGAGAGATTCCTGCATGCTATCAATGTACTGTCGGATAAATGGAGCAGCTGCCTCGAAATATCCATTCAGGAATTCATTGATAATGGCTTTATCATCGGCATCCGGATCCCACATCAATTTGCTGATCAGGTAAGAGCGGAGCAATGCCATTTCGGCTGCTGCTTCGTTGTTTGCCTGCATGAACAAAGCATTCACGCGATTATCGGTGTAGAATTTAATATTGGGTTTTAAGGTATACAGATTTGGGAAAGGGGATACATAATTGGTGAACTGAATATTGTAATCCCAGATAATGATATCTTTTGAAAGTGCACCCCAATCTTTCAGGTCCTGGGAAAAAGCAGGGTCTGTAACATAAACCGGAGCTTGTCGTGTACTTTCAATATTGCATAGCATAATATTGACATTGGGCTCAATTTCGATGTTTTTCGGAGCTTTGCGCGAATACCAGTATGCCAAAGTTGAAATGATCTTGTCAGGAATTTCGCGTGCGACCTGATTCACAAAATAAATGATCGAACCACTTGGTACATTGCCGTATTTCTCATTTAATGCCTTACATCCATCGCATTGGCAATACCTGTCGTTATCATCCTGACTAACAGACCAATAGCTGGAATTCGGTTTCTCCTTTATTTTATTTTTTAGGCTGGTAACAAGAAGCTTTAAAACTTCTGGATTCGACAAACATAACTGGGTTCCCGGTCGTCTTACACCATCAATCAGTGAATAATATTCAGGATGGCTTTGAGCGTATTGCTGCTGCGGAACCAGCGTATTAAAGGTATGTACAAATAATCCCCAGTCATCCCTCGACGAAAGTTTATGCCAGTCTGAATACTCCTGATCAGCCATTTGGCTGTAAGAAGTGGTTCTGTATTTGATCTTAGGTTCAACACGCTTCTCAGCGCGGGGCGGATTGAAAGTCTTAGCTTTTGGGCTACTTGCCATCTCTGGTGAATATTTCCTAAAACCCAGATCTTCAAGCAGATCAACAACGCCAAAAAGCAAGCCCCTCTTCGCACCACCGGCTATGATAAAATTGTTCCCTTCGGTTTTCCGGATAAAACCTGCTTCCGGTAGTTGGGTAAAATTGATTTGCCTGGCTTTCGCATATTCTGTTTCACCCAGATAAATACCGTTTTTAACGACTGATTTACCTTCTTCTGAAATGGGAACCGACTTTACTGATAATTTCGATAAATACTTCTGCAAAGCGACAGCCGCTTCCTTTTCAATTGGGTTCGCACCGACCGGAATAATGATCTGATAATCTAAGATCCCATCCCCGCTTACCTGCTCACCCAAAAGGCTGTTTTTCAATTCCGCACTCAACAAATCCGGCAGAAAGGTCAATCCCGCTGCAACTATGCCGGTGTTCTTTAAAAAACTTAGTCTCGATATCTTCTTGTTTGTATTAGTACCCATGTAAAAGTTCTTTGTTTTATTCCTTATTATGTTCTCAAGCTACTGAATGTGCTGTACTCACTACTCAATACTCACTACTCAATACTCCCTAATTCTATCTTGAATTCCGGATTATCAAACACATTCTTCGAAAACTTATAATTACTATAGCTATCGATATCAATAAAGCCTTCTTTTTCAATAAATTTTCCGCTGATTTTCACCTGATCGCCTGCTTTTAATCCCTGAATCATCTCTTTTTTGCTTTTATCCAGCAAACTGCTTAAAATAATTGCCTTTTCTGCTGATTTATTAGAAGAATCGATAGGGATACTGAA